>NZ_KV792003.1:0-25200 GCF_001808035.1 Proteus sp. HMSC14B05
GGGGCTTCTCAGATTAGCGCAAGTATTTATTTCAATTTTTTTTCTGTTCGCTCTATTTTTAAGCTACGCGTCTATTTTTGACACTAAAACCCCGCTAGTAGCACAAAAATTATACTAGCAATAACCGTTTTGTCTATTCGTTATCTTCTATCGATCATCATCGATCCACTTACTTTTATTATCATCGCTATTTATTTCAGTTAAAAATAATACTCTGGATTATTCTCTCGTCAGATATACCTGCTCACTGCTATGCTTTTCTATATTACAATTACAGCAAAGTACCGCCACAATATTCGTATGAGGTCAATCATGAGCCATTCCACTATTAGAAGTTACTTACACTTATCACCTTCCATTGCTAAAGATGTTTATATTGACGTGACAGCCACTGTTATTGGTGATGTACGCCTTAGTGAAGATGTCAGCATTTGGCCAATGGTTGTGATCCGCGGTGATGTTAACTATGTCAGTGTAGGAGCAAGGACTAATATTCAAGATGGCTCAGTGCTACATGTTACACATGCATCAGAAAATACCCCTAATGGTTTTCCTCTCATCATCGGTGATGATGTGACTGTTGGACACAAAGCAATGTTACATGGGTGTACAATCGGAAACCGAGTATTAGTCGGCATGGGATCAATTTTACTTGATGGTGCAATTATTGAAGATAATGTCTTGATCGGCGCAGGAAGCCTAGTACCACCTGGTAAACGACTAGAAAGTGGTTTTCTTTATTTAGGTAGCCCAGTAAAAAAGATCCGCCCACTCACGCCCGCAGAAATACAACACTTTATCTACTCTGCTAATAATTACGTAAAGTGGAAGAACGACTATTTATCAACGGCTCATTCCGCCATTGATAAACAGTAAAATGTATGAAGAGTTGACACTTCATACAGCTTAGCCAACTCTTCAAATTCTTCTTCAATTTCCCATCGATGCTGTTTAAACAAACAAAGACCATTACTATTATCACCAAAGCGTGCCTTTAGCTCTTGTTCAGTGATTTGGCAATCAAATAACATTCCATTGACCATGATAGGGAAAAGAACGCAATTTTGATCTTCAAGCCACTGCTCACGATCAGGAAATTGAATGGATTGATTCATTTATTCAAATTTTCTCTTAAAATATTTATTGTTGGATTAATATCAGGTACTCGCTCATACCATAACTCAACGGCATAAGCGGCTTGCCCTACCAGCATACCTAGGCCATCAGATAAGCGTGTACTACCATTTTTTAATGCATGGTATAAAAAAGAAGTCATACCTGCCTTATAATACAAATCATAACAAGCAGTTTTAAAACCATAAGCACTATCAGGTATAGGTGGAATATCGTCCGTCATACTAGATGAAGAGGCGTTAATAATTAGATCGTAATGTTTATCTGTAACATTTTGTGGAGCACTAGCTCTAATTGTACCAAATTGGCTAAATTCTTGTGCTAATTGTTGTGCTTTTTCAACAGTGCGATTAGTCAAAGTAATATCACAATTGTAATTTAATAATGGTAATAATATCCCTCGTGTAGCACCACCAGCCCCAATAACAAGAACCGATAATATTTTTCCGGGGATAATAAAATCCAACCTAGCTAAATCAAGAATTAAGCCCTGACCATCAGTATTATCACCTAATAACGTGCCGTCATCTAATTTTAAAATAGTATTAACAGCACCACAGGCTTGTGCTCTTTGTGTTAATTTATCCACAAAGCGAAAAGCATCTTCCTTAAAAGGAACGGTAACATTAGCTCCACGTCCACCTTGAGAAAAAAATTGCGTTGCTACTTTATCAAATTCACCTAATGGAACCAGTAAACGCCCATATTCATAATCAATCCCTGACTGTTTCGAAAAAAGCTGATGAATAAAAGGAGATTGACTATGTTCAATGGGATTGCCCATCACTACATATTTTTCCATAGCATCATTATCCTTGTCGATATAGCTCACCTGTGAGTGCATCTCTAATTTCAGAAGGATTTTTTCTGCCACCAACCTCGCCATTTACAATAGCAATTCGATTACGAAACTGCTCTTGTACTTCTTCAACACTACGGCATGGAGGAAGTCCGCTTAAATTTGCGCTGGTTGATACTAATGGTTTGCCATAAGCCACACATAATGCTTTCACAATAGGGTGATCCGTAACCCTTACAGCTAAGGAAGAAAACCGCCCTGTTAGCCATTTTGGCGTTGTTGACTTAGCTGGAATAACCCAAGTGATTGGGCCTGGCCAAGAGGCAAACATCCGCTCCCGCTGTTCTTGAGTCAATGCGTTATCATCAATATAAGGTTTTAATTGTTCATAGTTATCAGCAATTAAAATAAGCCCTTTCTCAATGGCTCTCTGTTTTAACTCAAGTAATGCCATTACCGCGCTTTCACTATCAGGATCACAACCGACACCAAACACAGCTTCTGTTGGATAGGCAATAACTTGATTATTTTGCAGTGCTTCTATAATTGTATTATTTACAGGTGATACTTCGTTATTCATGTTCTTCTCTTTTTGTTTGTTGCTTGCCACACAATTTGCTGGCGCACACTAATCTTACTCCTTGAGAAGACCTCTTTTCCATCAATAATGGATAATGACAATATTCGCACTCACCATTAATCGGTTTGTTATTTAGTACAAATTGACATTCAGGATATTGGTTACAAGCATAAAATATTTTACCAAACCGAGACTTACGCTGTAATAATTTGCCCTTCTCGCACTGAGGACAATGAATCACAGTCTCATCAGGTTTATCAATTTGTTCTATATGCTCACAAGCAGGATAATTGCTACAGCCTATAAACATGCCAAACTTACCTTGTCGTAAAACTAAATCTGCGCCACAACATTGGCAAGGCTGTCCTTCTAATACTTTAATAACCTGTCCATCGCCTTGAGATTTCAACGCCTTAATATAATGGCAATTAGGATAAGCAGAACATCCTAGAAAAGGGCCATGGCCACCATTTCTTATAATTAAATCACTGCCACATTCAGGACATTTTTCTTGCTCAGATGGATGCGTAAACGGCATTATTTTTGCCATTGTCTTACCTCATAACACTTATTCCAATCGAATATAGCCACCCGCCACAATAGCGACTTTTTCGATAAGCTCAAGCTCTAATAAAAGAGGAGCTAAATCTGATGTGGATAAACCGCTCTTATTCGCAATAATATCAATCGGGATAGCTTTATCAAAACCTAACAAAGGCAATATCAAATTTATTGATTGCTGTTGAGTGGGTGTAAGTTTTTCAATTTCTAATGGCATATTGCTGGACTCTTTTTTATTGGCAGCTGAGCCAACCTCTGCGATATGCTCGTCCTGTAAATCATCATTATGATTAAAGATTAACCACTGCCAAGAGCTATTTAAATATTCCATAATATCATCTGGCGAAGAGGCTAAATTCGCCCCCTGTTTTAGCAACTGATGATTTCCTTCAAAGTGTGAATCACCGAGTAGTCCGGGTAACACAAACAATTCTTTGCCTTGTTGTAGAGCATAATTGGCAGTGATTAAAGATCCACTTTTTATGCCAGCTTCTACAATTAAGAGAGCTGAACTCAATCCACTAATAATTCTATTCCTTTGCGGGAAATGACGAGCTAAAGGTGGTGCCATCGGGAGATGCTCTGAAACAAGAACACCCGACTCTTTGATTTGCTCTGCTAGTCGACGATGAAATGATGGGTAAATTTGTTCTAAACCACTCCCCAATACAGCAATAGTGACGCCATGATGTTTTAAAGCACTACGATGTCCAACACCATCAATTCCTTGCGCCAACCCGCTTGTAATTGTGAATTTATTTTTCACGAGCTGTTGTGCAAAATAAGTCGCCCACTTAGTTCCATACTGTGTAGCATCTCTACTACCAATTAATGCAATTTGTGTGCTTTTTAAATGCTCTTTATTACCTGCAACAAAAAGCAAAAGAGGTGGAGAAGATATTTGTTTTAATAGCAAAGGATAATCTGAATCAGAAATTGTTAAGAGTGATGATTCATTTTTATCTAGCCACTTTAATGTACTTTTGACACAATTTGCCTGAAGCCTCATAAATTGGTGACTTTGTTGTTCTGATAGGCCACATTCTAGTAACACTTTACGATTTAGTTGCGTCAATGATTGTAAGTATTCCACCACCTTAATCGCTTTATTTACTGGCAATCTTGAAACAACATTAAGTCTTATCCATATTTCTCTGGCATCCATGCATTATCCTAGTGTTATTTTTTAACATACAAGGTGAGTGCTAAACTCAGCAAATACTGTCAATCCAGACAATAAATGTCTAGAATAGACGTTAATTCTCATTCACATTTTAGAAACAGTCCAAATAAATTATGGCAGTATTACACGTATTACATTATCCAGACGAGCGCCTTCGCACCATTGCAAAGCCAGTCGAAAAAGTTGATGCCGAAATTCAAAAAATTGTCGATGATATGTTTGAAACAATGTATTTGGAAGAAGGTATCGGTTTAGCTGCGACACAGGTGGATATCCACCAGCGCATCATCGTCATTGATATCTCTGAAACACGAGATCAAAAACTGGTACTCATTAATCCAGAACTTCTTGATCAGGAAGGTGATACCGGAATAGAGGAAGGTTGTTTATCAATACCTGAACAACGCGCATTTGTGCCTCGTGCAGAGCGCGTAAAAGTAAGAGCGCTTGATTACAACGGACAACCTTTTGAATTAGAAGCTGATGACTTACTCGCTATTTGTATTCAACATGAGATGGATCATTTAGTTGGCAAATTATTTGTGGATTATTTATCTCCATTAAAACGCCAACGTATCCGCCAGAAAGTTGAAAAGCTCGATAAGAGAAGAGCAAAAGCGGGACAATAGAGATTTACTTGTAACAGGAAAAAAACGTGTCTGATTCATTACGTATTATCTTTGCGGGAACACCCGACTTTGCAGCCCGACATTTAGCTGCTCTGTTATCAACTCAACATCATATTGTTGGGGTATTAACGCCACCAGATAAACCCGCAGGAAGAGGTAAGAAACTGACGATTAATCCAGTGAAAGAACTGGCATTAACTAATAACATTCCTGTTTATCAACCGACATCGTTAAAACCAGAAGAGAATCATGAGTGGATCAAAGCACTACAACCTGACGTTATGATTGTTGTTGCTTATGGTATGATTTTACCCAAAGCAGTACTTGATATCCCTCGTTTAGGTTGCTTAAACGTCCATGGCTCTCTTCTACCTAAATGGCGAGGTGCTGCACCTATCCAACGTGCCTTATGGGCGGGCGATACAGAAACTGGCGTCACCATTATGCAAATGGATGTTGGTTTAGATACTGGCGATATGCTTTATAAAGCATCATGCCCAATTACTCATCAAGACACGAGTGCTTCTCTTTATGCTAAATTAGCAGAGCTGGGGCCTAAAGCACTAATTAATACATTAGATCTTATCATTAGCGGTGAGTTAAAAGCAGAGAAACAAGATGATAGCCTAGCGAATTACGCAGAAAAGCTATCAAAGGAAGAAGCAAAAATTAATTGGTCGTTATCTGCACAACAGATAGAACGTTGTATTAGAGCGTTTAATCCATGGCCTATGAGCTTTTTTATGCTCGATGATCAGCCGGTGAAAGTATGGGAAGCGCAAGTTATCGCGTCGGATAATACCAATCAAATACCAGGTACATTATTGAAAGCAGATAAAACAGGCATTTATATCGTAACAGGTGAAGGCATTTTAAATATCACCAAGCTTCAACCATCAGGTAAAAAACCTATGGCATCAGCCGATTTCCTAAATTCCAAAAGAGATTGGTTTACCCCTGGGAAAATCATTCAATAATGATACTACCCCTTGAAATAACAATATTTCAGGGGGTCCTTTTTTCACGCCAATATTATTCTTCTCTGGCGGCCAATATATAAACGCTAATTCACTATGAAAACGTCATACAACTTACGCAGTATTGCAGCAAAGGCAATAGCTCAAGTTTTAGATCAAGGCTTATCATTAAGTTCGGTGATCCCTGAATTACAAAAAAACATTTCAGATAAAGACAAAGCGCTCTTGCAAGAGCTCTGCTTTGGTACCTTACGTACCTTACCCCAGCTAGAATGGATCATCCAACAACTAATGGATAAACCACTGAAAGGTAAACAACGAATTTTACATTACCTCATTATGGTCGGTTTATATCAGCTCCTTTATACTCGAGTTCCTGCCCATGCAGCACTCGCTGAAACTGTTAATGGTGCGATCGCACTGAAAAAACCACAATTAAAAGGGTTAATTAACGGTGTATTACGCCAATTTCAGCGTCAACAAGATGTATTAATGGAACGTTTCCAAAATAATGATAGCCGCTATTTGCACCCTTCTTGGTTACTTACACGAATAAAAAACGCCTACCCTGAGCTATGGGAAAGTATTATTGAAGGAAATAACCAAAAGCCACCAATGTGGTTACGGGTAAATCAAATACATCATTCACGTGAACAGTACTTAGCGCTGCTTGAAAAAGAAGGGATCAGCGCGTTCTCCGATGACCACCACCCTAATGCTATTCGTTTAGAAACACCTTGTAATGTTCACCTGTTACCGGGATTTAATGAGGGCTGGATCACTGTTCAAGACCGCAGTGCTCAGCGTTGTGCAGAATTATTAGCGCCACAAAATAACGAACAAATTCTTGATTTATGTGCAGCTCCTGGGGGAAAAACAACCCATATCTTAGAAATAGCCCCTAAAGCACATGTTCTCGCCATTGATATAGATGAGCAACGTTTAGCCAGAGTTAAAGAAAATCTAAACCGCTTAAAGCTACATGCCACAGTCAAAAGTGGTGATGGACGTTATCCAGAGCAATGGTGTGCAAATATGCAATTTGACAGGATCTTACTTGATGCTCCTTGCTCAGCAACTGGCGTTATACGTCGCCATCCAGATATCAAATGGCTACGTCGTAATGAAGACATAGCTCAGTTAGCGCAAATTCAAAAAGAAATATTACATGCTATATGGCCATACCTAAAATCAGGCGGCACATTAGTTTATGCTACTTGTTCTATTTTACCGGAAGAAAATAGCCAACAAATTGCAGCCTTCTTATCGTCAATACAAGATGCTCAATGTGACTATCAGCATCAATGCTTACCGGAGCAATATAGCGGTGATGGCTTCTTTTATGCGCTGATCAACAAAAAATGATCTTCTGATAAAAGATGATATCAGATCTAAAAGAAGCTACTATTCCAACACAAGATCGATGTGAACAGACATTGATCTTTTATTTGTTAATCGAATATTCTGAGAACTGACGATGAAAATTATTATCTTAGGCGCAGGTCAAGTGGGTGGCACTCTCGCTGAAAATCTTGTCGGTGAGAATAACGATATTACTGTTGTCGATACTGATGCTACCCGTTTACGTCAACTTCAAGATAAATTTGATTTAAGAGTTGTAAATGGTCATGGATCTCATCCGAGAGTCTTAAGAGAAGCGGGGGCTGAAGATGCGGATATGCTAGTTGCCGTCACAAATTCTGACGAAACAAATATGATAGCATGCCAAGTCGCTTATACTTTATTTAATACTCCCAATAAAGTTGCTCGTATCCGAGCCTCTGAATTTGTTCGTGAAGCAGATAAACTTTTTTTACCAGAAGCAATTCCTATTGATTACCTCATCTCCCCGGAACACCTCGTTATAGATTATATCTATAAACTAATTCAATACCCCGGTGCCCTACAGGTAGTAAACTTTGCTGAAGGTCAAGTCAGTATCGTGGCAGTAAAAGCCTACTATGGTGGATCACTTGTGGGTAATGCACTATCCACTCTACGTGATCATATGCCACATATTGATACCCGTGTTGCGGCTATCTTTCGCCAAGATAGACCTATTCGCCCTCAAGGATCGACCATTATTGAAGCGGGTGATGAGGTCTTTTTCGTGGTGGCATCACAACATATTCGCGCAGTAATGAGTGAGCTACAACGATTAGAAAAGCCTTATAAACGCATTATGATTGTTGGTGGCGGAAACGTTGGAGCAGGATTAGCGGCAAGATTAGAAAAAGATTATAGCGTTAAGCTGATTGAGCATAATCAACAACGTGCTACCGAGTTAGCAGAGCTCCTCCATGATACTATCGTGTTTTATGGTGATGCATCTGATCAAGAGCTACTCGCTGAAGAGCATATTGAGCAAATCGATGTTTTTATTGCACTCACTAATGATGATGAAGCAAATATCATGTCCGCAATGCTCGCAAAACGTATGGGGGCAAAAAAAGCCATGGTACTTATTCAACGCAGTGCTTATGTTGATTTAGTCCAAGGTGGAGTCATTGATATTGCCATCTCTCCGCAACAAGCCACTATTTCAGCTCTATTAGGTCATGTTCGCAAAGCAGATATTGTCAGTGTATCCTCATTACGTCGCGGTGTTGCTGAAGCTATTGAAGCCATTGCACATGGTGATGAAAATACCTCAAAAGTTGTCGGTAGACGTATTCAAGATATCAAACTTCCGCCAGGCACAATTATCGGCGCCATTGTCCGCAATGAAGATGTCATTATTGCCAATGCAAGTCACTCAATAGAACAAGGTGACCATGTGATCATGTTTATTACAGATAAAAAATATGTTCCTGAAGTAGAAAAACTGTTCCAACCTAGTCCATTTTTCTTATAACTCTAGTGTAGAAATAAGAATAGTAGTGATTGTTACTGATACTGATCTATTATTATTATCTAAACACATATTTTTATATCTAGATCCATACTAATAAGGGGTGGTTATGGCTTTTTTCAAAGAGTTTCGTGAATTTGCAATGAAAGGCAATGTTGTTGACATGGCAGTCGGTGTCATCATTGGTGCAGCATTCGGAAAAATTGTTTCATCCTTAGTAGCTGATGTGATTATGCCTCCATTAGGCTTACTCATTGGAGGGATCGATTTTAAACAATTTAGTTTAGTACTAAGAGAGGCTCATGGGGATATACCTGCCGTTATCTTAAACTATGGTGCCTTTATACAAACTGTTTTTGATTTTGCCATTGTCGCGTTTGCTATTTTCTGTGCGATTAAATTAATTAATAAGATGCGCAGACAAGAAGAAGAGCAACCTAAAGCACCACCTGCACCTTCAGCAGAGGAAACTTTATTAACAGAAATCCGTGATCTATTAAAAAATCAGCAAAAATAAAAACTAAAAGGCCAGTGATAACAATTGAAAATATTTGTTATCACTGGCCTCCCAGTTACCTTTCTTATTGTGTTTTGCCTTTCTCATATAGCTGCCTTTGCCTTTCTTATTTTTTTCTACCCGTTGTCTAAATAAAGGATCATGAACAAGTGCAGCTAACGCATTATCTTTGATCACACCTTTTTGGTGCTGATATTTGCTAGACATAAAAACCTCTTAAATTATTAAAGAACATAAAGCATAGAACAACAATCTTCAGTGCAGATATTATTGCTTTGTCGCTCCAGATTCAAGTATTTCTAGAATTGAACAATATGTACTTTCATGAGCGGTTCCACAGCAAGCATTGCTTAACATTTTTAAAGAATCACGCATCTTTTCCATTTCTTTTAGACGAGCCTCAACTTCTGCTAGCCTAGCATCAACAATATGTTTTGATTCTACACAAGTATGATGCGCAGGATCGACTCTAATTGAAAGTAACTCAGTAATAGCATCCAGAGTAAAGCCTAACTCTTTGGCATAACGAATAAAGCGTAATCTTTGCAAATCTTGTTCTGTATACAGACGATAGCCACCTTCTGTCCGTCTATCATGTTCCATCAATCCTTGTTTTTCATAAAAACGGATAGTGTCTGTTGTAACATTCGCTAATTTTGCAATTTGGCCGATGCGATACATTGATCACTCCTCAAACTAATGATAAGTAAGCATAACAAATAACCAAAAAAATAGAATTGAAATATAGTGCGATACTCAATACTTACTTTCGCACAATAGCAGCATATTCAGAAGTAAATATATAGCACCCACATAAATAAAGAAGTAGCGAGTCATTAAAGGGAGGGACCAATAAATTTAAATTTATTGCTAATCTATAGCAATAAAAAAACCGGATTAAAAAATCCGGTCTTTTTATTCGCTTCGCTAAATAATAATTTTATTATTCAGCAGCTGCTTCTGTTTCAGAATCAGCACGGTCAACAAGCTCAATGTAAGCCATTGGAGCATTGTCACCTGCACGGAAGCCACACTTCAGAATACGAGTGTAACCACCTGCACGGCTCGCAAAACGCGGACCTAATACTGTAAACAGTTTTGCCACGACTTCGTTGTCACGAGTACGGGCGAATGCCAGACGACGATTAGCTACGCTGTCGGTCTTGGCAAGAGTAATCAGCGGCTCAACGACGCGACGCAGTTCTTTCGCTTTAGGCAAAGTTGTCTTGATGATTTCATGACGAACTAAAGAACCTGCCATGTTGCGAAACATAGCCTGACGATGGCTGCTGTTGCGGTTCAATTGACGACCACTCTTACGATGGCGCATGACCTTATCCTTCTCAGTAAAACCTTAACCTGTGATCTTATTCATCAGCGATACTTGCAGGTGGCCAATTCTCAAGGCGCATGCCCAGAGATAAACCACGCGACGCCAGTACGTCTTTAATCTCAGTAAGAGATTTCTTACCAAGGTTAGGCGTCTTAAGTAATTCAACTTCAGTACGCTGTACCAGATCACCGATGTAGTGGATTGCTTCTGCCTTCAGACAGTTAGCAGAGCGGACAGTCAATTCAAGATCGTCAACTGGGCGCAGCAGGATCGGATCGAACTCTGGCTTCTCTTCTTTAACTTCAGGCTGACGAACATCACGTAAGTCAACAAAAGCTTCAAGCTGTTCAGCCAGGATAGTCGCTGCACGGCGAATCGATTCTTCTGGATCGATAGTACCGTTAGTCTCCATCTCGATTACCAGCTTATCCAAGTCGGTACGTTGTTCAACACGCGCTGCTTCCACAGTATAAGCGATTCGCTCAACTGGGCTATAACACGCATCTACTAGTAAACGACCGATAGGGCGCTCATCTTCTTCCGAATGAATTCGGGCAGAAGCCGGCACATAACCACGACCACGCTGAACTTTGATACGCATATTAATAGATGCGTTTTCGTCTGTAAGGTGGCAGATAACGTGCTGCGGCTTGACGATTTCGACATCACCGTCATGGATGATATCGGCTGCAATAACAGGGCCAATGCCAGATTTGCTCAAAGTAAGAATTACTTCATCTTTACCATGAACTTTTACCGCCAACCCCTTAAGGTTGAGCAGTATTTCTAGGATATCTTCCTGAACACCTTCTTTGGTGCTGTACTCATGCAGTACACCATCAATCTCAACCTCTGTTACCGCACAACCCGGCATAGACGAAAGCAGAATACGGCGCAGTGCGTTACCTAGAGTGTGGCCGAAGCCTCGCTCTAATGGCTCAAGGGTCACCTTGGCGTGCGTCGAACTCACTTGCTCGATATCAACCAGGCGCGGTTTTAGAAACTCTGTCACAGAACCCTGCATTGTGTCCTCTCTTTGGTGCTAAGCCTTACTTGGAGTAAAGCTCGACGATCAGGTGCTCGTTAATGTCCGCAGACAAGTCAGTACGTTCAGGAATACGTTTGAACACACCTTCCATCTTAGCAGCATCAACTTCCAGCCATGTTGGCTTTTCACGCTGTTCAGCCAGCTCTAAAGCAGCCTTAATACGAGACTGTTTTTTCGATTTTTCACGAACGCTGACTACGTCATTCGGGGAAACCTGATAAGAAGCAATATTAACCACGCGACCATTTACCATGATTGCTTTGTGGCTAACCATCTGACGTGCTTCTGCGCGAGTTGCGCCAAAGCCCATACGATAAACAACGTTATCCAGACGACCTTCTAACAGAGTAAGTAAGTTCTCACCTGTGTTGCCTTTCAGACGTGTTGCTTCTTTGTAGTAGTTACGGAATTGACGCTCTAGAACACCGTAAATACGACGTACTTTTTGTTTTTCACGTAACTGAACACCGTAATCAGACAGACGCGGTTTACGTGCGCCGTGCTGACCTGGTGCTTGTTCCAGTTTACACTTGGTGTCAATCGCCCGAACGCCAGATTTCAGAAATAAATCTGTACCTTCGCGACGGCTCAGCTTGAGCTTAGGACCCAAATATCTTGCCATTTTCTTTCTCCAACTATCCTAAAAACGAAACCGTTATTAAACGCGACGTTTTTTCGGTGGACGACAACCGTTATGAGGAATCGGAGTCACATCAGTAATATTAGTGATGCGGAAACCAGCCGCGTTTAATGCACGGATAGTTGACTCACGACCAGGACCAGGTCCTTTTACCATAACTTCCAAGTTCTTAATTCCGTACTCTTTAACAGCTTCAGCGCAACGTTCTGCTGCAACCTGAGCCGCAAACGGAGTAGATTTACGAGAACCACGGAAACCGGAACCACCGGCAGTAGCCCAACCCAACGCGTTACCTTGACGGTCTGTAATAGTAACGATTGTGTTGTTGAAAGAAGCATGGATATGAGCCACACCGTCAGAGACTTGTTTTCTTACACGCTTACGTGCACGAATAGGTGCTTTTGCCATTGTTCAAATACCCCGATTATTTCTTGATCGGCTTACGCGGACCCTTACGGGTACGTGCGTTAGTCTTAGTACGCTGACCGCGAACTGGTAGACCACGACGATGACGTAAACCACGGTAAGTACCAAGATCCATCAGACGTTTGATGCTCAGGGTAACTTCACGACGTAGATCACCTTCTACAACGTATTTGGCAACTTCGTCACGCAGCTTGTCGATTTGCTCTTCAGACAGCTCACTGATCTTAACATTTTCAGCAATACCCGTTGCTTCACAGATAGCCTGTGAACGAGTTTTACCAATGCCGTAAATCGATGTTAAAGCGATTACGGTATGTTTATGATCAGGAATGTTAATGCCTGCTATACGGGCCACTATGCACTCCTAAATTAACTTTATACAGTACTATTCTGAAAAGCCCGTTTTCAGGATACTCAAACAATACTGTATGATTATAAATGATTGGGCTGGCTAATTTAGCCAGCTCAACCGAACTTTGCAAGAAAAAAATGCAATAATTTAGCCTTGACGCTGTTTATGCTTAGGGTCAACACTGCAAATTACACGCACGTGGCCGTGACGTCTAACGATTTTGCAGTTACGGCACATTTTCTTGACGGAAGCACGAACTTTCATTTTTACTCTCCGTAACTTCTAAAACAAACCCATCTTATCGGTAATTAGCCTTTAAGGTTTGCTTTTTTCAATGCAGACTCATACTGACTTGACATCAGGAGAGTTTGCACTTGAGCCATAAAATCCATGATGACCACAACCACGATTAAGAGGGAAGTACCACCAAAATAGAAAGGTACTTTCATTGCGTCACGCATGAACTCCGGGATGAGACAGATAAAGGTAATGTACAGGGCACCGATTAAGGTTAAACGAGTCATCACTTTATCTATATATTTAGCCGTCTGCTCTCCCGGGCGAATTCCTGGTACAAATGCACCGGACTTCTTCAGGTTATCTGCCGTTTCTCTTGGGTTGAAAACCAACGCCGTATAGAAGAAACAGAAGAAGATGATTGCAGCAGCGTATAGTAACACATAAATAGGTTGACCAGGCTGTAAATTTAAAGAAATTGTCGTCAGCCAACCCCATCCTGTACCATCGCCAAACCAAGAGGTTATTGTACCAGGAAACAGAATAATACTTGAAGCAAAAATTGCCGGTATTACACCCGCCATATTTACCTTAAGTGGTAGATGTGTACTTTGTGCCGCGTATATTCTACGCCCTTGTTGACGTTTTGCATAGTTAACAACGATACGACGTTGTCCTCTTTCTACAAAAACAACAAAGAAAGTTACCGCGAACACCAATACTGCAACCAACAATAACAGGAGGAAGTGCAGTTCGCCTTGCCGCGCCTGCTCGATGGTTTGACCAATGGCAGGTGGAAGACCTGCAACGATACCTGCAAAGATAATGATTGAGATACCGTTACCAATACCACGTTCAGTGATTTGCTCACCTAACCACATCAGGAACATTGTCCCTGTGACTAAGCTCACAACAGCCGTAATATAGAATGGTAAGCCTGGATTAATAACCAGACCTTGCATTCCTGGCATATTCGGTAAGCCTGTTGCGATACCAATAGATTGGAATATCGCCAGCACCAAAGTACCATAACGGGTATATTGGCTGATCTTACGACGACCGGCCTCCCCTTCCTTCTTAATCTCCGCTAACCGAGGGTTAACCACTGATAATAGTTGGATAATAATCGATGCCGAAATATAAGGCATGATACCCAGCGCAAAGATAGAAGCACGGCTAAGAGCACCACCAGAGAACATGTTAAACATTTCAATGATGGTGCCTTTTTGCTGATCGAGCAATTTGGCAAGCACAGTGGCATCAATACCAGGGATAGGAATAAAAGAGCCAATCCTAAAGACAATTAGTGCACCAAGAACAAACAGTAATCTGCGTTTTAGTTCACCTATACCACCTTTAGCACTCTGAAAATCTAACCCTGGTTGTTTAGCCATCTGTCACTTATTCCTCAATTTTACCGCCAGCTGATTCGATTGCTGCACGGGCACCTTTGGTAACACGCAGACCACGAATAGTCACTGCACGGTTAACCTCGCCAGACAGAATTAATTTTGCAAATTCAATCTGTGGGCCAACAACGTTTGCGGCTTTCAGTGCATTCAGATCGATTACATCGCCTTCAACATAAGCCAAATCAGACAGACGGATTTCCGCAGTCACGAATGATTTACGTGAAGTAAAACCAAATTTTGGTAAACGACGGTATAAAGGCATCTGACCACCTTCAAAACCACGACGTACGCCACCGCCAGAACGAGATTTCTGACCTTTGTGACCACGGCCGCCAGTTTTACCTAAGCCAGAACCGATACCACGACCTACACGTTTAGGCGCATGCTTGGCACCTTCAGCCGGAGACAGAGTATTTAAACGCATCTCTTACTCCTCAACTTTAACCATATAGGAAACCAAGTTGATCATACCGCGAACTGCTGGTGTATCTTCGCGTTCTACAGTGTGACCGATGCGACGCAGACCTAAACCAGCCATAGTTGCCTTATGTTTAGGCAGACGGCCGATTAAACTGCGTGTTTGAGTAATTTTAATAGTCTTAGCCATGGTCATTACCCCAGAATTTCTTCAACGGATTTACCACGCTTAGCTGCGACCATTTCTGGAGACTTCATGCTATCTAAAGCGTCCAGTGTTGCACGAACGACGTTAATCGGATTCGTGGAACCATAGGTTTTAGCCAGTACGTTACGAACGCCAGCCACTTCTAGAACTGCACGCATTGCACCACCTGCGATGATACCAGTACCTTCATGAGCAGGCTGCATAAATACGCGAGAACCTGTATGAGTACCTTTAATAGGGTGGAACAGAGTACCGTTGTTTAAAGCGACGGTTTTCATATTGCGACGGGCTTTTTCCATCGCTTTCTGGATTGCTGCCGGAACTTCGCGAGCTTTGCCATATCCAAAACCAACGCGGCCATTACCATCACCAACTACTGTAAGAGCGGTGAAGCTAAAGATACGACCACCTTTAACGGTTTTCGATACGCGGTTTACCGCGATCAGCTTTTCCTGCAGTTCGCCAGCTTGTTTCTCGATGTGAGCCATCTTACACTCCTACCTTAGAACTGAAGGCCAGCTTCACGGGCAGCATCTGCCAGTGCCTGGACTCGACCATGATATTGGAAACCGGAACGGTCAAATGATACTGATTTGATACCTTTTTCCAGAGCGCGTTCAGCAACAATTTTACCAACTACTGCTGCTGCTTCTTTGTTTCCAGTGTTTTTCAGTTGCTCAATGATAGCTTTTTCTGTAGTAGAAGCGGCCACCAAAGTTTCAGAACCGTTTGGTGCAATAACCTGCGCATAAATATGGCGAGGGGTACGATGTACCACCAGGCGAGTCGCACCCAGTTCCTGGAGCTTACGGCGTGCGCGGGTCGCACGACGGATACGAGCTGCTTTCTTATCCATAGTGTTACCTTACTTCTTCTTAGCCTCTTTGATACGCACAACTTCGTCGGCGTAACGAATACCTTTACCTTTATAAGGTTCAGGGCGACGGTAAGCACGCAGTTCAGCTGCTACTTGACCAATCACTTGCTTATCCGCACCTTTCAGTAGGATTTCAGTTTGTGTTGGACATTCAGCAGTGATGCCTGCTGGCAGTTGGTGTTCCACTGGATGTGAATAACCTACTGATAAGTTAACTGTGTTGCCCTTAACAGACGCACGATAACCTACACCTACCAGTTGCAGTTTCTTAGTGAAGCCTTCGGTAACACCTACAACCATTGCATTTAGCAGTGAACGAGTAGTACCCGCTTGTGCCCATGCATCAGCATAACCATCGCGTGGTGCGAAAGTTAGTTGGTTGTCAGCATGTTGAATTTCAACTGCATTATGGATAGTACGAGTAAGCTCGCCGTTTTTACCCTTAATCGTAATTACCTGACCGTTGAGTTTAACCTCTACGCCGGCAGGAATGACGACGGGTGCTTTTGCCACACGAGACATTCTTTCCTCCCGAATTAAGCTACGTAGCAGATAATCTCGCCACCAAGACCTGCTTGGCGAGCTGCACGATCAGTCATAACACCTTTTGAGGTAGAAACAACAGCGATGCCCAGTCCTGCCATAACTTGTGGCAGCTCATCTTTTCTTTTATAGATGCGCAGACTTGGACGGCTTACGCGCTGAATGCTTTCTACTACAGCCTTACCTTGGAAATATTTTAAAGTGATTTCCAGTTCTGGCTTAGTGTCGCCTTCAATTTTAAAATCTTCGATATAACCTTCTTCCTTAAGCACGTTGGCAATCGCCACTTTCAGCTTGGAGGAAGGCATTGTGACCGCAACTTTATTCGCGGCCTGACCGTTACGGATACGGGTCAGCATATCCGCGATGGGATCTTGCATGCTCATCTGTCTTTACTCCCGTGATTCAATTAGGGTGATTACCAGCTAGCCTTTCTAAGGCCCGGGATTTCACCGCGCATAGCGGCTTCACGGACTTTAATACGGCTTAGGCCAAATTTCCGCAGGAAACCGTGCGGACGTCCAGTTTGACGGCAGCGGTTACGCTGACGTGAAGGACTTGAATCACGTGGCAGTGTTTGCAGTTTCAGAACAGCATTCCAACGATCTTCATCAGATACGTTTACATCTGAAACGATAGCTTTCAGTTCTGCGCGTTTTGCGAAGAATTTCTCAGCTAAATTCGCACGTTTTACATCACGTGCTTTCATAGATTTCTTAGCCATGAATGCCCTGCCTTACTTGCGGAACGGGAAGTTAAACGCTGCTAACAATGCGCGACCTTCATCATCAGATTTCGCAGTCGTAGTAATGGTAATATCCAAACCACGAACACGATCCACTTTATCGTAATCGATTTCAGGGAAGATGATTTGTTCACGCACGCCCATGCTGTAGTTACCACGTCCATCGAATGATTTAGCGGACAAACCACGGAAGTCACGGATACGTGGTACAGCAATAGAGATCAGACGTTCAAAGAACTCCCACATGCGTTCGCCACGCAGGGTCACTTTACAGCCGATCGGATAGCCCTGGCGGATTTTGAAGCCTGCAACAGATTTGCGTGCTTTGGTGATCAGAGGTTTTTGACCTGAGATTGCTGCTAAATCAGCCGCTGCATTATCCAGCAGTTTTTTATCAGCAATTGCTTCACCAACACCCATGTTCAGGGTGATCTTCTCGACCCGAGGGACTTGCATGACAGAATGGTAACCAAACTGAGACATCAGTTTTTGGACTACCTCGTCTTTGTAGTAATCATGCAGTTTCGCCATCGTATACTCCAAATTACTTGATAGTTTCTTTATTAGATTTGAAGAAACGAACTTTTTTGCCGTCTTCGAATCTAAAACCTACACGGTCAGCCTTGCCGGTTGCCGCATTGAAGATTGCAACGTTAGAAACTTGAATTGCAGCTTCTTTTTCAACGATGCCACCTGGTTGGTTCAGAGCCGGTACTGGCTTCTGATGTTTTTTAACCAGATTGATACCTTCAACGATAACTTTACCAGAAGAAAGAACCTGTTTTACTTTACCGCGCTTACCTTTATCTTTACCAGTTAGCACGATAACTTCGTCTTCACGACGGATTTTCGCTGCCATTGCCTGCTCCTTAGAGTACTTCAGGTGCCAGAGAGATTATTTTCATAAACTTCTCGTTACGAAGTTCACGAGTAACCGGCCCAAAAATACGCGTACCAATAACTTGCTCGCTGTTGTTGTTTAACAATACACAAGCGTTGCTATCGAAGCGAATGACAGAACCGTCAGGGCGACGAACACCCTTCTTGGTGCGCACCACTACCGCTTTCAGTACATCACCTTTCTTAACTTTACCACGTGGAATTGCTTCTTTAATGGTAATTTTGATGATGTCACCTACATCTGCGTAGCGACGGTGCGAGCCACCTAGAACCTTGATACACATTACGCGACGTGCACCGGAGTTGTCGGCCACGTTCAGCATAGTCTGTTCTTGGATCATTTTAGTGCTCCGCTAAATGTCAACTACTACTGAGCCACTTCCACATTAGAAGAGGCCGTTCAATATCCCATAATACGAGGGAGCGGCATTATAACACCACATTCTCGATATGGACAGAAAAAATAAACGGCTCGTTCAGTTTTGAGCCGTTTATTTCGTACGAAAAGGCTATTTTATTACAGAACAGCTTTTTCTACAACGCGAACTAACGCCCAAGACTTAGTCTTAGAGATAGGACGTGTTTGACGAATTTCTACTACGTCACCCATGCCACATTCGTTGTTCTCGTCATGTACATGCAGTTTAGTCGTACGACGGATGAATTTACCATATAATGGATGTTTCACCATACGATCGATAGCAACAACAACAGATTTTTCCATTTTGTCACTTACCACACGACCTTGCAGAGTACGGATTTTATCGGTCATTACGCACCCGCCTTCTCAGTCAGTAAAGTCTTAACGCGTGCGATATTACGACGCACTTGTTTCAACAGATGAGACTGTTGTAACTGACCACTTGCTGCCTGCATACGCAGATTGAACTGCTCACGCAGTAAGTTCAGCAATTCAGTGTTCAGCTCTTCAACGCTCTTTTCGCGCAGCTCTTTTGCTTTCATTACATCACCGTCTTAGTTACAAAGGTGGTTTTGATAGGCAGTTTTGCTGCCGCTAGCTGAAATGCTTCACGGGCCACTTCTTCAGGCACACCATCCATTTCATATAGGACTTTACCTGGCTGGATCAAGGCAACCCAATACTCCACGTTACCTTTACCTTTACCCATACGGACTTCGAGCGGCTTTTCAGTGATTGGTTTGTCTGGGAACACACGGATCCAGATTTTACCCTGACGCTTAACTGCACGGGTCATTGCACGACGTGCCGCTTCGATCTGACGTGCAGTCAGACGACCACGGCCCACAGCTTTAAGACCGTAAGTCCCGAAGCTTACATCCGTACCTATAGCTAAGCCACGGTTGCGGCCTTTATGCACTTTACGGAATTTTGTACGCTTAGGTTGTAACATCAGCGACTCTCCTTACTTGCGGCCTTTACGCTGCTGCTTTTTAGGTTGAGCGGCTGGTTTTTCCGCCTGTTCAACCGCAGCCATACCACCCAGGATCTCACCTTTGAAGATCCATACCTTAACGCCGAGCACACCATAAGTAGTATGTGCTTCTGAGGTATTGTAGTCGATATCTGCACGCAGAGTGTGCAGAGGTACACGACCTTCACGATACCATTCAGTACGAGCGATTTCAGCGCCGCCTAAACGACCACTTACTTCCACTTTAATACCTTTAGCGCCTAAACGCATTGCGTTCTGTACCGCACGCTTCATAGCACGACGGAACATAACACGACGTTCCAGCTGTGAAGTGATGCTGTCAGCAACTAATTTTGCGTCCAGTTCAGGTTTACGTACTTCGGCGATATTAATTTGCGCAGGAACGCCAGCGATATCCGCTACGTTTTTACGCAGTTTTTCTACATCTTCACCTTTTTTACCGATAACGATACCTGGGCGAGCAGTGTGAATAGTCACACGGATGCTTTTCGCAGGACGTTCGATAACGATACGAGATACAGATGCTTTTGCCAGTTCTTTAGTTAAGTACTGGCGCACTTTAAAATCGCTGTCTAGGTTGTCAGCGAATTCATTGGTACCCGCATACCATGTGGAATTCCAAGGCTTGACAATGCCAAGGCGGATACCATTAGGATGTACTTTTTGACCCATTGCTAGTCTCCAGAGTCTCAGCGATCGGACACAACCACAGTGATGTGGCTGGTGCGCTTCAGAATACGATCTGCACGGCCTTTTGCACGAGGCATAATGCGCTTCATAGAAGGACCTTCGTCAACAAAGATCTTAGCTACTTTCAGATCATCAATGTCAGCGCCATCGTTGTGTTCTGCATTAGCAATAGCAGACTCGAGTACTTTCTTCACTAAACCAGCAGCTTTCTTGTTGGTATAGGTCAGAGTTTCCAGAGCTTGCGACACTTTCTTACCGCGAATCAGGTCTGCCACCAGGCGAACCTTCTGAGCAGAAGAACGAGCGTGGCGATGTATAGCGATAGTTTCCATCTCTTCCTCCTACCTTATTTCTTCTTAGCCTTTTTATCGGCTGCATGACCGCGATAAGTACGGGTCGGCGCGAATTCACCCAGTTTGTGACCAACCATTTCGTCGGAAACGTAAACTGGAACATGCTGACGACCATTATGGACAGCGATGGTCAAACCGATCATGTTAGGAAAGATCGTTGAACGACGGGACCAAGTCTTAACAGGCTTTTTGTCACCGCTTTCCACCGCTTTCTCTACCTTCTTCAGCAAGTGCAGGTCAATAAATGGACCTTTCTTGAGAGAACGTGGCATGGCTTATCCTCTAATTATTTCTTAGTACGACGATGAACGATAAAGTGTTCAGTGCGTTTGTTTTTACGAGTCTTCTTACCTTTGGTTTGAACGCCCCAAGGTGTTACAGGGTGTTTACCAAAGTTACGACCTTCACCACCACCGTGTGGGTGGTCTACTGGGTTCATCGCAGTACCGCGAACGGTAGGACGAATACCACGCCAGCGACTTGCACCAGCTTTACCCAGAACGCGTAACATGTGCTCAGAGTTACCTACTTCACCGATAGTTGCACGGCAATCAGAAGGGATCTTACGCATTTCACCAGAACGCAGACGAATAGTGACATAAGCACCATCACGCGCAACGATTTGAACGTAAGTACCAGCTGAACGAGCTAACTGACCACCTTTACCTGGTTTCATTTCTACGTTATGAACGGTAGAACCAACCGGGATATTACGCATTGGTAAGGTGTTACCCGTTTTGATAGCAGCATCAACGCCAGATTGAACTTTATCACCCGCTTTCAGGCCTTTTGGAGCCAGGATGTAGCGGCGTTCACCATCAGCATACAGCACTAAAGCGATGTTAGCTGAACGGTTTGGATCATATTCCAGACGTTCTACTGTCGCAGGGATACCATCTTTGTTGCGTTTAAAGTCAACAATACGGTAAGCCTGTTTGTGACCACCACCGATATGACGGGTAGTGATACGACCATTGTTGTTACGACCACCGGATTTGCTGTTCTTTTCCAGCAATGGCGCATAAGGTTTCCCTTTATGCAGCTCTGGGTTTACCACTTTAACTACGTGGCGACGGCCCGGAGACGTAGGTTTACATTTAACAATTGCCATTGTTCTTTACTCCTCCGACTTACTCAGCGCCGCCGACGAAGTCCAGATTCTGGCCTTCCTTCAGGGTGACGTAAGCTTTTTTCCAGTCGCTACGACGACCAATACGCTGACCGTGACGTTTCACTTTGCCTTTCATCAGCAGAGTGTTAACACTTTCAACTTCGACTTCAAACAGTTTTTGTACAGCTGCTTTAATCTCTGCTTTGGTCGCGTCTTTAGCAACTTTGAGAACGATGGTGTTTGATTTTTCCATCGCGATAGAAGCTTTTTCAGATACATGCGGCGCGCGCAGTACTTTCAGCAGACGTTCTTCACGGATCATGCCAGCATCTCCTCAACTTGCTTCACAGCGTCAGCAGTCATGACGACTTTGTCGAAGGCGATTAAGCTAACTGGATCGATTGTTGCTGCATCACGAACGTCTACTTTGTATAAGTTACGTGCTGCTAAGTACAGATTCTCATCAACTTCTGCTGTGACAATCAGTACATCTTCCAGAGCCATATCTTTCAGTTTCTGTGCTAAAAGCTTAGTTTTAGGCGCTTCAACAGAGAACTTCTCTACGACGATCAGACGATCTTGACGTACCAGTTCTGACAGAATGCTCTTCAGAGCACCGCGGTACATCTTTTTGTTTACTTTTTGACTGTGGTCCTGTGGTTTAGCTGCGAAGCTAACACCACCAGAGCGCCAAATTGGGCTCTTGATTGAACCTGAACGTGCACGACCTGTACCTTTCTGGCGCCATGGCTTTTTGCCTGAACCAGAAACTTCAGCACGAGTTTTCTGAGCACGAGTACCTTGACGAGCACCAGCAGCGTATGCAACGACTACTTGATGCACAAGCGCTTCGTTAAAGTCACGCCCGAAGGTAGTTTCGGAAACAGTCAGCGCGCCTTGCGCGTCTTTCATTACCAATTCCATTCCTATCTCCTCGACGTTACGCCTTGACAGCTGGTTTAACGATCAGGTCACTGCCAGTTGCACCTGGGACAGCACCTTTGACCAGCAGCAGGTTGCGCTCAGCGTCAACACGTACTACTTCCAGGCTCTGAACGGTAACTTGTTCGTTACCCAGTTGACCTGCCATTTTCTTGCCTTTAAATACACGACCCGGAGTCTGGTTCTGACCGATAGAACCCGGAACGCGGTGAGACAAGGAGTTACCGTGGGTAGCATCTTGAGTACGGAAGTTCCAGCGCTTTACAGTACCAGCAAAACCTTTACCTTTAGATGTTCCAGTAACGTCGACTTTTTTAACGTCAGCGAAAATTTCTACACTAATGCTTTGACCTACAGTGTATTCTTCGCCTTCGTTCAGACGGAATTCACGCAGTAAGCGGCCAGCTTCAACGCCAGCTTTAGCAAAATGACCTGCTTCAGGTTTCAGTACACGGTTCGCTTTTTTGCTACCTGTAGTCACCTGAATTGCACGATAACCGTCTTTCTCTAGATCTTTGACCTGAGTAACACGGTTGTTTTCAATTTCGATAACGGTTACAGGGATTGAAACGCCATCTTCAGTGAAGATACGAGTCATTCCTACTTTTTTACCGACTAAACCAATCATTGTTTCAACCTCTCAATCGCTTGATGACCTGATTAACCTAGGCTGATCTGCACGTCTACGCCGGCAGCCAGATCCAGACGCATCAGAGCATCAACGGTTTTCTCGGTTGGCTCAACGATGTCAACCAGACGTTTGTGAGTGCGAATTTCATACTGATCACGCGCATCTTTATTAACGTGCGGAGAAATCAACACTGTGAAACGCTCTTTGCGAGTCGGCAGTGGGATTGGACCACGAACTTGCGCACCTGTGCGCTTAGCAGTCTCTACGATTTCCGCAGTTGATTGATCAATCAGACGATGATCAAAAGCTTTCAGGCGGATACGGATTCTTTGGTTCTGCATGAGACCAGAGCTCCAACTATTTTTTATAAACGTAAATGATTACTACTCGTACCCATTTCGATTGATGAGAGAGTGTAATCGTTCTGCATATAACTCCCCAATCGGGAGTATTATATTAATGCAATAAAAAAATCTGCATTAGCTGATAAATCAGCCCCACTAAATCAGTGAGCCTGCGCATTATACTTGCCTGAGAGATGAAATCAAGCCAAGAATAAAAAAACAGCGATAAAAATTATCTAGTCACAGCAAATTGAACTTAAAAAATAAAAAGCAAAGGCAACAATAGCGTTACCTTTGCTTTTATAAATTCGATAGATAGCAATAAAGAAAGATTAATACTTTTTTTTTGCTAAAAGATGAGATCACTCTTCAATCATTTGCGCTTGAAGATAGTTTTGTAGCCCGATACGCTCAATAAGCTCCAGTTGGGTTTCAATCCAATCGATATGCCCTTCTTCATCCGTTAAGATTTCTAGCATCAGATCTCTGCTCACATAATCATGAATTGAATCAGCATAAGCGATAGCTTCACGTAAGTCTTTTGCTCCCCCTAATTCGAGTTCAAGATCTGAACGCAACATCTCTTCAACATCTTCACCGATATTGAGTTTTCCTAAATCTTGTAAGTTAGGGATACCTTCTAAAAATAAAATACGCTCAATATATTTATCAGCATGCTTCATTTCATCAATAGACTCATGGTATTCCATCGCATTAAGGCGAGTAAATCCCCAATTTTTAAACATACGGGCATGCAAGAAATACTGATTAATTGCAACAAGTTCACCACCTAATAATTTATTAAGGTGGGCTATCATTTTTTTATCACCTTTCATTTTTATGCTCCTTTGCTTCCAGTCTTTTTAGTGTAGACCTTTTATACAAAGTAGAGAGAAAGGAATATTAAAAACTGTTATGCAACTTCAGAAATTTGAGGATAAAGGAGGTGTTGTTCATCATCTATAAGTTGACGAGCTTGACGTATACATTTACCACAACAACTGCCTACAGGTAGGATTTGACGCAATTGATTGATTGTTCGAATTTGATGTTTATGAACAGTAGAGATAATTTTTTTATCACTCACACCATGACACAGACAGACATACATAATAACGACCTCATTAACTACCTATCAAGATAGTAAATGATAATCATTGTTATTTCAATTTCTATTTATCGTACAGATCTACCTAAGTGTGCTGATGATAATAAAAAATGAATAATGGCAATAAGCTAGTTATCGTTAATAGAGGCATAAACTAAAAAAGGGCATCATCAGATGCCCTTTTCAAAAATAATAAAGCTAGGAATTAACCTAATACTTTAGCAACAACACCCGCAC
>NZ_KV792004.1:0-1151 GCF_001808035.1 Proteus sp. HMSC14B05
TAAGCCGTAGGTCACAGGTTCGAATCCTGTAGGGGCCATTTAAAATCAACACCTTATGCGATTTTTAAAAAAATCTGCGAGATATGCGGGTCAAGTAACGGGTCAAATTAGCATTACCATTTTTCGCTTTTAACCCACTCTTCATAGACATGTTCAGGCCAACCTAAAAATGTACCACCTTTCGTTTTTTGTGGTCTTGGAAACTCCTTTCTCTTTGCATACATTCTCCATAACGTAGTTTTACTTTTCTCTGTCGATTAAATTGGGCTGTGTTGATAACAGTATTGAAACGCCACTCGACGTTAATAAACAGTCACTTATTTGGAACGACTCTGCAGTTATAGAGGACGGTTCTATTCTCGTGAGAATGCGTGAGATAGAAGAAGCACAGAAAGCGGAAAAAATACAGACAGAAAGAAGAGGAAGAAAGCTAGGATAGCATAAATAACATTCATTCATATTAATATAAAAAGATAATCACAATATAATAAATCTTTATATTGTGATTATCAATTATTCTAAAAATTAGACACCAAAGTTAAAAGTGAGAACAGCCTCCCCGATAAAATCTAAACCATTAGATAAATCTATTCCTTTTTTACTTAATTCATCTTTAGATAAAATAAAGGTACCATTTGAATTACCATGCCTGAAATTTGATTGGAAAACTTGACCTGGAATTAGAGCCAAGGCATTTTTATCAACACCTGATTGTTGTTCTGATGTCCAACCATTAGTTGGCCCTTTGTATAGGACGTTGTTGTAGCTTTTTCCTGTAATTGCAACATCGTTTGCCCGTGAAATAAATGCTGGTTTACCATCGACCGTAGCATCACTCCATATGAAATCAGCCGCTCCAACTGTATTTTCAGGATTTGCTTTATCAACTAAATGAAACCATTCTGACGTATTATTAACACTTAATTCCGTGTCACCATAAGTATCAGACGCAACAAATGTTAAATATGTTTTTGCATCGCATTCAACCGTAACGACATTATGAGCTACAATGCCAGAGTAAGAGTAAATTTTCGATTGAGGGATAAGTGATGGGCTTATTCTTCCATAATCAAAAAGGACATCACTTTGTGTCGCCCCATTAATAGTACAAGTTGGCGGCTTAATATCACCGTTGATTTTTAAGTTAGCTA
>NZ_KV792004.1:1171-27599 GCF_001808035.1 Proteus sp. HMSC14B05
TGATTTTTAAGTTAGCTACAGGGGATTTAGCCAATACTGGCGTTGACATTATAGCCAACATAGTAAGGCTAAGTAATACTTTTTTCATAAAATTATTCCTTTTTAGAGGATAAATAACAAAGCAATATTATATAATACACCTTCTGTTTATTTATTTAATGTTAAAAGAATATGTATTTTTAATATGTCTAATTAAGACTTTCTTAAAGTGAATTTATTTTACTATCCGATATTCTTTAAAAGAAAGAATTAAAAATAGAGTGTTAACTTAGATGTGGTAAGAGTGGGTTTTATATTGATTAAATAAGACGTGTAATTAGATACTCTTATTTTGATGGTTTTATATTGCCATATAAATATAATTAAATTAACAAAATTTAGAACACTTATCTTTAATAAAATCCTCTTCTTTATTTTTTTGCTTGCTATAAGCCCTTGTGATGGTTAAATAGAATTGTAAATTTTTATTTAATTATCATAAGGGCTTTTTGATGAAAAAAATATTTATGGTTGCCGTTATATCTTCCTTATTAGTTGGCTGTAAGGTTGATTTAGAAACGAAAATAAATACAGATAACTTATTGTCTAGTGAGCAAAATATTGTTAAAGGAGATATTAATTTCGAAGTCTCTTCATGTAATGATTTTGAAGACTCAAGGAAAGAGTCTAAGTCATTGATAGAATTAAAAAATAAAGTTCCTGAGATTTTCAGAGATGCGGAATATGTTGAATGTTATAAGCAAAAACTTAATTCATTCGCCCATTTCTCAATACCTGTTGGTGTTGGCAAGGTTGAAGACGGCCAAAACACTGTTGATACGGATCTAATGGTCTTCTCTTACAAAGAGATATTGGCGGGGGTTTATGCTTCAGAAGGGGTAATTAAAAGGATCAAGCAAGCAGAAAAAAATTCACATCAAAAGATGGATTTTAGTATCAGCATTATTCTTATGCCCGGTAACGTGAAAATGGATAAGGTAGTTGCGTTAGGCGTGACATTTACAGGAGATACATCTAAAAATGATCCAGTATTAATAAGCAGAATTAAATTTGGCAATAAACCACTGACTTTTAAATTATCAGATGTGTCAGTAAACCAATTAATGCAATACGGTATGGTTCCATTCTTAGTAACTCCTGAATATTTCACACTATATAAGTAACAGATATATCATCATATTAAAGCCCTTTAACGGTGAGTTGGGGCTTAATTATGATGAGTAAATAGTTAGTCATTGACAAGTTGGCATTGGAATTAAAATAGTTTTTGGACACCTTAGAAAACCCATAAAGACGGTCTAAAAAATTGATATACAGAACATCAATAACGCACTGTGCACTGATAACGGGTTATTAGTCGCCAATCAATGAGGTAAAAATCTTCTGATAAATTGCACGTACAAGGCTCTGTTTTTTCAGGTTATAATCTTGAGTCGTCTTTACATTATGCTTAGCAAACTGTTTAATCGTCGCATAATTGGCTAAATCATCAGGATGTGTTGTTAACCATTGCTTGAATAATAGGTGGCGCCAATGTTCGGGACAATTTTTTCCAAATACATGTAAGTTAACCATCGGATTACTCAGTTTAAGCATACGGTGCTGATACCATGAAGGTTCACGAATAATGAGTTCATAGCCCAATGCCTCTAATTGGGGAATATAGGACGATTCATCTTTAGGATTTTCTATAATTAAATCGATATCGATTATTGGCTTAGCAGCCAATCCTGCAACCGCAGTAGATCCTATGTGCTCAATTGATAATGCTATATCTGACAATGCATTCTGAATTAACGATTTTTGTTCATTAAATTGTATAAGCCAATTAGGATTATGGGGGACAATTTCAATGTGTATTTGGGCAGGTTTCCCTTTAACCCAAGGGTTTTCCGTCGGATCACCTTCTTCAAAAGTGCAAATATCCATTTTTTGTTGTGGTGTAAATTGATCTTTAAACATGACAATATCTAATCCCATAAAATATCAAAATTAACATGTTAGGTAATGATGTTACTATTATCACTTTTACCTAAGAGCTGTAAATCGATAGTTTATTAATATTGACATAAAAAGATAATCACAATACAAAAATTAATTTCATTATATTGTGATTATCAATTATTTTTTAGGTTTAGACACCAAAGTTAAAAGTGAGAACAGCCTCGCCGATAAAATCTAATCCGTTAGAAATATCTATGCCTTTTTTATTTAATGAATCTTTAGATAAAATAAATGCAGAAGATGCTTTTCCTGCTGAAATGCTGGTAGAAAAAATCTGACCTGGCATTAAATCTAAACTATTTTTATCTACATTTTCTTGTTGTTTTGTCGTCCAACCATTAGTGACTTCTTTAACTATAACAGTTTTATTATCTGAAAAACCTACCGTTGCATCATTTGCCCGGCTAATAAATGCGGGTTTTCCATCTACAGTCACATTGTACCAAACGAATAGTATTCCCCCCACGGAAGTGTCTACCTGGTCTTTATTAACCAGGTGAAATATCCCACTAGCTTTAGTTTTACTGGTTTGATCAAGATCAAGCTGACTGTTTACATAAGTATCAGTGGCTTTAAATGTAAGATAAGTGTTTGCATCGCATTCAATAGTGACGTTAGTCGAGGTTGTATTATGAGGATATATATAATTTGATGATTTAGGGATCAGCGATGGACTAATTTTACCTAAATCAAAAATAACATCACTTTGTGTTGCGCCATTAATAGTACAAGTTGGTGGTTTGATATCACCATTGATTTTCAAATTAGCGATAGGCGTTTTAGCCAATACTGGCGTTGATATTACAGTCAGCATAACAAGACTGAGTAATGTTTTTTTCATATAATTATTCCTTTTTATAAAGTAGACAACAAACTAATATACATATGATACACCTTTTATTTATTTAATTAATAATGAGTAAGTATATATTTCTAATTTCTCTAATTAAGACTTTCTTAATTAGATGTTATTTTAATAGTAGGTTTTATTTAAATAATTCAAGTTGAACTTTTTATTTTTAATAGGTTGGATGTGGCAGTGAAATTATGATAAATAACGTATCTTATTTTGATTTTTTTATTTTAACTCTATAATCTTCCTATCAATATTTAATTAAATTAATAATTCATTTAAATAGAACTCGATAATAAGTATTTATTATAGGCATAATAGATAGCGACATTATGCCACAATAATGTATAACTCATATATGATTTGACGTATGTGTTTGATGGGGGTATTTTTAAGCTAAAGATCGTAAAGGGGGATACATGAAACCATTACAACTGTTTAAAATTTTAGGTGATCAAACCAGACTAGATATCGTATTGCTTTTAAAAGCATCTGGTGAGCTATGTGTTTGTGATATCTATACTGCGTTAAATTTATCGCAACCCAAGACATCTCGACACTTAGCTATGCTGAGAGAGTCGGGTCTTTTGCTCGATTCGAAGCAAGGCAAATGGGTTCATTATCGATTATCTCCTGTATTACTGCCGTGGGTGAAAAGTATCATTGATATAACTTATACCACAGAGAAAAATAGAGTTGCAGATTTACTCAAGATCCTAGAGAAAAAAGAGTCTGGTCATCGTTGTTCTGTGTAAAAAATTTAACTAAATATATTCGAAAAAACATATATGATTAGGTGTGTGTGAATGCACCTTTTAAACGAGGTTGTTATGTTTGTTGCTGCATTAATTTTTGTTTTAACGATCACCTTGGTTATCTGGCAGCCGAAAGGGTTGGGTATTGGTTGGAGTGCAACGGCCGGCGCTATATTGGCACTCCTTTTTGGTGTGATCAGTTTTCAAGATATTCCGACTGTTTGGAACATTGTGTGGAATGCCACAGCGACATTTGTTGCAGTAATTATTATTAGCCTACTTTTAGATGAAAGTGGCTTTTTTGAATGGGCGGCATTACATGTTGCCAAGTGGGGTGGTGGGAAAGGAAGATTACTATTCAGTTATATCGTGCTACTTGGTGCAATGGTTGCTGCTTTATTTGCTAATGATGGTGCAGCATTGATACTAACACCTATTGTGATTGCGATGTTACTTGCACTTGGTTTCAACAAAGGTACGACATTAGCCTTTGTTATGGCAGCTGGGTTTATCGCAGACACAGCGAGCTTGCCGCTGATTGTTTCGAACCTCGTGAATATCGTTTCTGCGGACTTCTTTAATATTGGATTTACTGAATATGCATCAATTATGGTGCCAGTCGATATTGCGGGAATTGTTGCAACGCTTGTGATGCTACATTGGTTTTTCCGTAAAGATATTCCTAACCAATATGATGTTAAAAAGCTGAGTGAGCCAGCTTTAGCTATTAAGGATATGACTACGTTTAAAGCAGGTTGGCTTGTATTGTTGTTATTGCTCATTGGTTTTTTTATTTTAGAGCCATTAGGCATTCCTGTTAGTGCAATAGCGGCAATTGGCGCTTTAATTCTTTGGGTAATTGCAGCCAAAGGCCGTACGATTAATACTAAAAAAGTGTTGCGTGGCGCACCGTGGCAAATCGTCATTTTCTCTTTAGGTATGTACTTGGTTGTTTATGGTTTAAGAAATGCAGGATTAACTAATTATCTTTCTGAAATACTTAATTACCTTGCTGATAAAGGGTTATGGATAGCAACAATTGGTACGGGATTTATTACCGCCTTTTTATCATCAATAATGAATAATATGCCAACGGTATTAATTGGTGCTCTATCCATTGAAGGAAGTGACGCGACAGGGGTAATTCAACAAGCGATGATTTATGCCAATGTGATTGGTGCTGATTTGGGGCCAAAAATTACACCAATAGGTAGCTTGGCAACATTATTGTGGCTACATGTTTTATCACAAAAAAATATGACGATCACATGGGGATATTATTTCAAAACAGGGATCATCATGACTATCCCTGTGCTCATTGTTACACTCGTTGCTTTAGTGCTTCGGCTTTCACTGTTTAATTAAGAGCAACACAGTGACTATCACCTGTTAAATTGTGACGTTTTGCTCTATCAACTTGTTTTGATTCGTAATAGTGGCGTTGCCAAATGATAAATAATCATCGGTTCAACGCCACTTATTAAATATAGTATTTTTAGATCTCAATTATTTTTGTACCAATCAATGTCGCTTTTCCACCAACTTGAACGCGAGTGACGTTTTTTGCTGTCGAATCAATAAATACGTCAATTAAAGAAGAGCATTGCATTGCTCTACCTTGTTCGAACAAAAATTGCCTTTTGTTTGGCAAAAGGTGATGAACAAGATAACACCCTAAAGCACCGCTTGAGCTACCTGTGGCTGATTCTTCGTTAATGCCATAGCGTGGTGCAAAGTTTCGGCAGTGGGCAGTAATATTTTGATCATGACTAAGTTCAAAGACATGAAAGCCGATAGTATCAAATTTATGGCTTAAAGCAGTGATAGCTTGATAGTCAGGCTGTAAAGCATCTAAATAGCCAAATTGTACGGGAACAAAAATATCGTTTAATCCTGTTGAGACAATCTCTATTGGTAAATCTGTCTTTTCTATCACTTCAGGTAGAATGCCCAGCGCCTTTGCGACATCGTTAACACAAGGCCCCTTACGGGTAATAGGAAGCGTTTGTTCCATCACAATATTATCGTGATTAATGGTAACGGTTAAAATTCCTGCCTTGGTTTTTTGGCTATAATCGCCAGGTTTGAGTAACTTAAGCGATGACAGAGTGAAAAAAACCGCTAATGTTGCATGCCCACAAAAATCAACTTCTCCTTCAGCAGTAAAAAAATCTACTTTAAAATCAGTGTCATCACCCGAATAGACAAATGCCGTTTCAGAAAATCCAACTTGTTGAGCAATGGCGATTTTTTGTTCTGTCGTTAGCTTGGGAGGATTGAGAACGACTCCGGCAGGGTTGCCACCGCAATGATCACGAGTAAATGAGTTTACCAAGTATACCTTGATACTGTTTTTCATTGATTGTGCGACTTGATTTTGCATTTACTCACCGTGTTTGAGGCTAACCGATTGATTTATAGTTATTAAATAATGGGATAGCAGTACTTAATAGATAATTAATTTTGATGATGGGTAGGGCGTTATTTTTTAAGCAATTTGAATTATATAAATATCTAGTCTGAAAGAACAACACACTATTGAAATAAGCATCAATACGCATCTCTAAAATAGAGGAAAAGATTAACATTATTCCAACGTTATTTATCTGCCTGAATATTCTTTGATCAAAAAGTGCGTTAATAGATGAAATTATATTAACACCGCTATGATAAAAAACGCCATGATAATAGCTTTTTTAGTGAAAAATTTTGTATCAATGGTTATTTTTCTATCAGTTATTATGAACTTGATTTATATAAACCTAATGAAAATATTAAATTTTTTATTAAAAAAATTATTTTAATCCAATAATGCCTTAAATATTAACATCTTGAATCAATTGCTTACATTTTGAATATATTAGCTCATTCATATACTATTCACCAAAAAATAATCACAACTGGTTTACTATTGCGTTACAAATAGAATAAAATGCCGTGATTATATAATGATAATTATTCACTGCATGAAAGGAATTGTTTCGAAATGGCAATAAGTAGAAGAAAATTTATTCTTGGTGGCACAGTGGTTGCTGTTGCTGCAGGCGCTGGGATTTTAACACCTATGTTAACGCGAGAAGGGCGTTTTGTACCTGGTACGCCGAGACATGGTTTTGTTGAGGGAACTGGCGGTCCATTACCGAAACAAGATGATGTTGTTGTAATTGGTGCGGGTATTTTAGGTATCATGACCGCGATTAACCTTGCTGAGCGTGGCTTATCTGTCACAATCGTTGAAAAAGGAAATATTGCCGGCGAACAATCATCGCGATTCTATGGTCAAGCTATTAGCTATAAAATGCCAGATGAAACCTTCTTATTACATCACCTCGGGAAGCACCGCTGGCGTGAAATGAACGCTAAAGTTGGTATTGATACCACTTATCGTACACAAGGTCGTGTAGAAGTTCCTTTAGATGAAGAAGATTTAGAAAACGTAAGAAAATGGATTGATGCTAAAAGCAAAGATGTTGGCTCAGACATTCCATTTAGAACAAAAATGATTGAAGGCGCTGAGTTAAAACAGCGTTTACGTGGCGCTACCACTGATTGGAAAATTGCTGGTTTCGAAGAAGACTCAGGAAGCTTCGATCCTGAAGTTGCGACTTTTGTGATGGCAGAATATGCCAAAAAAATGGGTATCAAAATTTTCACAAACTGTGCAGCCCGTGGTTTAGAAACGCAAGCTGGTGTTATTTCTGATGTTGTAACAGAAAAAGGACCAATTAAAACCTCTCGTGTTGTTGTCGCCGGTGGTGTTTGGTCACGTTTATTTATGCAGAACCTAAATGTTGATGTACCAACATTACCTGCTTATCAATCACAGCAATTAATTAGCGCAGCACCAAATGCGCCAGGTGGAAACGTTGCTTTACCCGGCGGAATTTTCTTCCGTGAGCAAGCGGATGGAACGTATGCAACTTCTCCTCGTGTCATTGTTGCTCCGGTAGTAAAAGAATCATTTACTTACGGCTATAAATATTTACCTCTGCTGGCTTTACCTGATTTCCCAGTACATATTTCGTTAAATGAGCAGTTGATTAATTCCTTTATGCAATCAACACATTGGGATCTTAATGAAGAGTCGCCATTTGAAAAATATCGTGATATGACCGCTCTGCCTGATCTGCCAGAATTAAATGCCTCACTGGAAAAACTGAAAAAAGAGTTCCCAGCATTTAAAGAATCAACGTTAATTGATCAGTGGAGTGGTGCGATGGCGATTGCACCAGATGAAAACCCAATTATCTCTGATGTTAAAGAGTATCCAGGTCTAGTTATTAATACTGCAACAGGTTGGGGAATGACAGAAAGCCCTGTATCAGCAGAAATTACAGCAGATTTATTATTAGGCAAAAAACCTGTATTAGATGCCAAACCATTTAGTCTGTATCGTTTCTAACTCTTTTTTTTGATAAGAAATGAAAGCCCTCTAATAAACCGCTCTGTTATTAACGGCGGTTTAAAAAGAGGGCTTAGTTATTTAATATTTAGTCAAGGTAAGACAACGGCCAATGTTTAAAGTAAATGTGATTAGCTTGCCAATCTACTTTTTCTACATTGTCACTGAGCAAATATTTAGCTACCGTAAAGGCAAATTCAAAGCTAACACCTAATCCTTTGGCACTGATAAATTTCCCATCAACAACAACATCTTGGTCAAGATAATGACCATCATCATATTTATCAGCAAGTTTATCACCAGTGCTGTAATAACGACCTTCAAGAAGATGATGTGCTGCTAATACTTTTGCACCGGAAGAGCATAGAGCACAAATGTATTTGTCTTGTGCAATATGGCGTTTAATAAAATCAATCACGAGTGAATTTGCACATAGACGATCTGTACCTTTAGGGCCACCCGGCATCATTACTGCGTCATAACTGTGTGTGAATTTTTCGGTTAATAGGTAATCAGCACTGATCTTAGTGTTAAAATAGGTGTTTAATACCAGTGTATCCATGCAAGAAAGTACATCTACATGAATATCAAGGCGACGCATGATATCAATAAAAACAACCGCTTCACCTTCTTCAAAACCATCAGCCAATAAAACGGCAACCTGTTTCATTTTGTTTATCCTTTATTCTTAAGTAATGAATGGATATTTTGAATATTGCGAGCAATAGTCTGTTTGTCTTGATTATCAATTGCCTCAGTAGTAGCAATCCAACTGCCACCACATGCGATAACTTGCCCGATAGCGAGGTAATCACTAACATTGTTTAGACTAATTCCTCCAGTAGGCATAAATTGAACTTGAGAGTAAGGTGCCGCCATTGCTTTTAGCATTTTTACTCCACCAGAAGCTTCTGCTGGGAAAAATTTTAGCAAGGTTAAACCCCGCTCAAGAGCAACTTCAATTTGGCTTGGGTTATTTATTCCAGGCACAATATCAATGCCATTATGAAGGCAATAATCGACGGTTTTTGGATTATAACCGGGAGAAATAACAAAGCTTGCACCCGCTTCTTTTGCTATATCAGCTTGTTGCGCTGTTAATACGGTACCCGCACAAAGAATAAGCTCAGGAAAGTGTTCTCTCATCAGCTTTATTGCTTTGGCGGCTGCTGGAGTACGAAAGGTAATTTCAGCAATAGGTAATTGATTTTGGGTTAGTATTTCACCCAGCCAAATTGCATCTTCGGCGCGATTAATTTGGATCACGGGGATCACTTTCAGTACTGAAAGTGTATCAACAATTGACTGTCTCATGGTTATCCTTGATGAGTGAATAGAATGAATCAGTGATGTTATGGGGAATAATGGCGCCATGATGTTGGATAACTAATCCTGCTAATGTATTTCCCCATAAACAACATGTAGGCAAAGGGTAGTTTTGTAGCCATGCAGCAATAAAACCAGCATTAAAAGAATCCCCGGCTGCTGTAGTGTCTATGACATGCTGTATCGGTTTGGGGCAGATATAACCGGTATTTTCACCATCAGACCAGAAAGCCCCTTTTGCTCCTAGTTTAACAATGACGTTTTTATTGCCCCATTGATGAAGGCGTTCGACAATTTTTTGCTCAGTAAGGCTGGGTTGTTGCCAGAGAGCTTGTTCATCATCTCCGGTGACTAAAGCGATATCACTGAGTCGATATAGTTTTTCGAACCACTCTTGCGCATGAGGTATTAGATCCCATAAACGAGGCCGAAAGTTTGAATCGACAATTAAGGTGAGCCCTCGCTGTTTAAGGCGGATTAATTGCGTGATTAACGCTTCTTTTCCTTTCGGCGTTAAAATGGCCAGTGAAATACCACTAAGATAGATAACACTATCGTCGGGCAAGGTATCTAGATGTGTTGCAAAACGGTTGTCCGTTGCAATATAACGTGCAGCGGCATCACTACGCCAATAATGGAAGCTACGCTCACCACAAGTATCAATTTCAATGGCATATAAACCGGGAAGTTTTTCGGGAATGGTGATCACTGACTGGCAGTTGATCCCCTCTTTTTCCCATGCTTTTTGCATTAAGGCACTGTAATTATCAGTGCCTAAACCTGTTATATATTGCGGATGTAATGTAGGAATGAGGCGCGCTAAATACAGTGCTGTATTTAATGTATCGCCCCCAAAACGCTGTTGTTGTGGCAAAAAAGGTTGGCCACTTAGCTCTATCATACATTCGCCAATAATGGCGACAGTTCTATTTATTTTCACAGTTTCCCATCACTTTTACAGACGCGAATTTTATCTGCAACCACCGCTTTCATCGCCGCTTTACCTGGCACTAGATAATGGCGAGGATCACTGGCATCAGGATTATCTAAAAAGTACTGCTTAATTGCGTTAGAGAAAGCAATTTTAAGTTCGGTTGCTACGTTAACTTTGCAAATACCTAAGTCGATACAATGACGTACATCAGTATCAGGAATACCTGACGCGCCATGTAGTACTAAAGGGATCTCTGTTTTTTGGCGGATGGCATGTAGACGATCAAAATCAAGATGTGGTTCATGTTTATACATACCATGTGCTGTACCAATCGCCACCGCTAATGAGTCAATTCCTGTGGCTTTGATAAATTGTACTGCTGAATCAGGATCGGTAAATAGCGCATCTTTCGCATCAACGATTAAATCATCTTCTTGCCCACCAAGACGACCTAATTCAGCTTCTACGGTGCAATCCCAATAATGGCAGAAATTGACGACCTCTTTAACCAGGCGAATGTTTTCTTCAAAAGGAAAATGAGAAGCATCGATCATGGCTGATCGCACCCCCGAAATCACCTTATTGCAAATATCAGGAATATTTTCATGATGATCTAAATGTAGTGCTACTGGGATGCGATATTGCTCAGCCGCTTGCTGGCAAATCGAAATTAAATAATCACTACCAGCATAAGCAAACGTGCTAGGTGTGCCTGCTAAGATCACAGGTGATGCCATTTCAGCCGCAGTTTCCATTACCACTTGGATAGTTTCCAAGTTATGAATGTTAAAAGCGGGCACAGCATAGTTTTCATGCTGTGCTTTATTGAGCATATTACGAGTAGAAACCAGATACATGTTTGCCTCTCATCTTTCGTTTAATTACGATTAATAATAAACGAAAGAAATAGAAAGGTAAAAGATCTAAATCACATTTTTATTCCCTTCGCACCGAAAGCAAATGAAAGTAAGTCAGAAGAAATGTGTCATTTTAGAACTGTAACTGGTGACTCCTTTGCGTAATAGGTTGTTTTTAGGGCGTCTTGATTGTCCAATTACAGTTTCTGTGATTTTTTGTACTCGCGTTTGTTTTTCTAAACGGCGAGTTAAAGGTGATTGTTGTTGTGTATAATCCTCTCGAAAAATAACACTGACTTCTTGTGTTGCTTTCACCCCGATAATTGATGCTTGGATAGCGGGTATTTCGAAACGAAAGTCATTTTTTTCGATAGGTAAAGGAAGTGATGGTGCTTGCCATAAATTAATACGATCAGCACAATAAAGAGCGATAATGACAGCCCGTAATGACCAAAAAGAGCTTGCTGGACCACTGTAATTATCAACTAAACGAGCATCATGATTAAATAGCCCTTGAGTGGGAGCGCCATTTTTGAGTGCACCTTGAGAAATAAAATAACGTAAGCTGCTTTCAAAAGCCCGTTTAGCCTCTCCAACTTTGACAAAAGGGCATTGTAAATCAACGCCTGCGAGTAATGGCGCAGAAACAGCAAGACGATAACAAGCACTACGACCAAAAAAAGGAATACCTTTTGGGGTGATAAAATAAAGGTAGTGTTGATTAAAATTATTCAGGGATTGAGTAATAAAATCATGATCAAATTGTGGATCAATTTGCGCTAGCCAATAAAGAGAATAATAAAACCCCCACGCATTGTAGTAATCATAATTACCTTTTGCCCCATCACGAAACCATCCATCACCGACATAAAATTCTTTTAATCTTTCATAACGCCAATGGGCAATGGTATCTTTACCTGTCAGTGCTTTAATAACAAATTGGACGGTTAGTGGAAAAAAATGCCAGTTATTATCAACAATTTCGCAGTGATTAACTTGTTCAAACCAGTTAATTATTTGCTGTTTGATCTCCGAAGATAACGTATCCCAAACCCATTCACGGCTGATCCAAAGAGTAAGAGCGAGATCAGATGCCTCACAAATTCGTTGATCGTAATTTTCAAGTTTTCCCCAATAGCCTTTATGAAGAGGATCTGTTCCATGAATAAAGCTTTGTTTTATCATTGAAGGTAAATGGTAAATTTGCTGGTTTAAACCTAGTAATGTGCTTTTTTTGCTATTTACTGTCCATGCGGCAAGTAAAGGAAGTACTCGACTGACCCCTTCTAGCGCATCGGTTCTGACGGTTTGTTGACCAGGACTACCGGGGTAATAGGCATGGGAATAACCCCAAACCTGATAGTGATGAAAAGCTTCTGTAATATACTGAGTAAGTCTTTCACAGAGCGAAAAAAGAGAGTGTGTCTCATCCTTAAAAAAATCAGCAATAGCATTATCATGACGGTGATAAGCCGATTTTCTGACTAATCGCCGGATTATGTTTTCTTTAAATAAGCGTTGATAAATTTTTACATCAGGGTGCTCATAAGGCAGTTTAGGCCGTGGTTTAGATGCAATTTCAATAACCATTTTCGTATCTCAGAAAAAAGACGCATCCTTGCGAAACAAAACGGAAGTTGAGTTTAAGGTTTGGCTGAATCTACTAGTATTTGATAGTGATCTTGCCCCCAAATAACAGGTTTAGGTTTATCTTTGATCCACTGGTAATACGCATTTTTTAGTTCAGCCACTTTTTGTGGATTTTGTTTTGCCAAATCGATTGATTCGCTAGGATCGGTGTTATCGTTAAAAAGCTGTGGTTGATTTTTACCATCATCATAAAAATAGAGCGCCCATTCACCATCACGCACTGCCCAAGCACCTTTAGACAGTTTCTCTAAGTTAGGGTTTACTGGAGGCGTTTGACGTTGATAGGTGATCCATTGGTGATAACCATGCCAAAACTCTTGGTTTTCTTCACTATAATGCTTAGTGCCGGGGCCAGCCCAATACAGATAAGCATGAGGCGAACGCGTTGTTTCACCTTTAAGCAATGGCATAATGTTTTTACCTTCTACTTGCAGGCTATCAGGAATTTGAATATCAGCGACTTGTAACGCGGTTGGCAAAATATCAAGTGCGGAGATCATCGCATCGCTTTTTGTTCCCGCGGGAATAGTTCCGGGTTGATAAGCAATAAAAGGTACTCTAACTCCACCATTAAACATCTGACCCTTAAAGCCTCTATCCATGGCATTCATGGGCATGGGGGATTCATTAACTGCACCATTATCAGATAAGAAAAAAATTAATGTATTTTCTAGCTCACCATTTTCTTTTAATTTCGCAATGATTTGTCCAATACCTTCATCTGCTGCATTTAAGGCGGCAAAATATTTATCTGCCTCCACATTCCCTGTATCAAATTTATCCATATACTTAGCAGGAGATGCTTGCTCTAACGGTATGTGTGGAACACTATAAGAAAGATTGATAAAAAAAGGTTTATCTTTATGTTCATCAATAAATTTTAGTGTTTCATCCGTTAATAGATGGGTGGTGTAACCCGGAGCAGGAACATTGACACCATTACGCCAAAATGCAGGCGAATTCCATAAGGCAACACCTGATGCATAATAACTAAAGGCGTAATCAAAGCCCCGCTCATGAGGAGCATAACCCGCTTCAGGGGTTGAGATCATATTGTCGTGATAATCACGGGTTTGTTTATTTTCATTTATTTTCGGTTTACGGATAACTTTTGCATTATGCCATTTACCAATGCTGGCAGTGGCATAGCCATTTTCTTGGAAAAGTGAAGGTAACAATTTGATATCTTGGGGTATACCTAAAATGGCATCATCATTGCTGTAAGTACCAAAACTGGCGGGCGAGCGTCCTGTAAAGATACCTGCACGAGAAGGGCCACAAACGGGATGAGCTACAAATGCATTAGTCATTTTTGCACCGTTTTCTGCCATATCACTGACATTAGGCATCGCAATACGTGCGGCTTCTATCATTTTATTGATATCACCTTTATAACGAGGAGGTGTTGGTCGCTGAGCTAACGCATCTACATCTAAGGTATCCAGTACAAAATCAAGTTGTCCTGTGCCTAAATCATCCATTACGATTAACAGTACATTCGGTTTTTCAGGTGTGCCACCAGCATGGGCTGATATTGGAAGGCTTAAACATGACGTGGCAATGATCCCCGCGAGTATGCTTTTTTTAACAAAAGGTAAGGTCACAGATTGTCTCCAAAATAAATAAAATGAAATAAAATAAGAGTCACTTGAGATAGTTTTTTTGCATCGCCCCAAGTGCATCACTGGCAAGGCCTCCACGAGCTATCGCTTGACGCATTAATTGCATGCCGATTGCCGTGTGATGAAATATTTTTTTATAAGAGTGACATAGATAATTGTGGCGATATTTTTCGCCTTCTATCGCAATAATGCGATGTTTAGGACAACCGCCATAACATAAGCTTTGCACTTCACACTGTTTGCAAAGGTTGGTTTGTTTATCGTATTTATTTTGACCAAAGCGTTGCTGTGTTTTTGATGTTGCAAGCTGTGCAAGACTTGTTAGTTGTATGTTGCCTAAATTATTAGCGGGATAAACATAGTGATCACAAGAATAAACATCACCATTGGCTTCAATAATTAATGCTTGACCACAAGTTTTAGATTGAATACATGTTGATGCAGGATATCCCATCCATGTCCCTAATAAGCTATCAAATAAGCGAATGTATATTTTTCCTACATCACCCTGGCGTATCCATTCATTGAATATATCGGTCATAAATTTTCCGTAACCTTCAGCGGGAACAGAGAAAGCCGCTAATTGTGCGTTAGGACCGGGAGCATAATGTCCGCCATGAGTGTGTGGGAAACGTCTATCCACTTCGACTATGGGAATAAATTGAAAAAAAGTTGAACCTAAATTTTTTAAAGCTTGATAAGTCTCTTTTCCTTTATTCCAGTTTTGATCATTTACAACGGTTAATGTATTAAATTCAACACCATACTCATTTAGTAAATTGATGGCGCGTTTTACGCGTTCAAATGTTGGGCTACCATTGACTGAAATACGATATTTATCGTGAACGGCTTCAATGCCATCAATTGAAACGCCTAATAGAAAGTGGTTATCAGCAAAGAATTGTGCCCATTGGCGATTAATGGCAATCGCATTGGTTTGTACACTATTGGTAATTGTCTTGCCGTTAGCAAATTGCTTTTGGTATTTGACCACTTTTTCAAAGAAGGCTAATCCTGCCAGCGTTGGTTCACCACCTTGCCAAGCAAAATCAACCTGATCGCCACTGTGTGACTGAATATAGTCTTTAATATAACGACGAAGTACACCATCAGGCATCACTGTATGGCCTGTTTCTTTTGTCTCATCTTGAAAAATATTTTCTTTTTCCAGATAAAAGCAATATTCACATTTAATATTACAGTGGTAGCTTGTCGGCTTTGCCATCATATGAAATAAAGCAGGTTGATTTGATGCCATTATTTATTTCCTGAGTTTATTTTTTATCCTGTTACATTACGTAAATTTTTACAAAACAAAAGAGATTAAAATCACAAATATAGAATATCGAAAGTAAATGAAAGTTTATTAATAAGTATATAACACAATAATTTTCAATTTAACGATGTTCTCATGGCGATAATTTCGTGTTCTTTTGATTATTTGAGCGATATGACTCTTTTATTTTTCGAAAATAAATAATCATTTTGAATTTTTAATCTGATTTTTGTGAAATATTTCGCTATTAACTCTATTTCATGGCATTTTATATAGCTATATATGGTGTAATCATAAGAGTGACATTACCTTATATCATTTTATTTATTGGAAACTGATGCCCTCAAGGCTATCATTGACATGACACGAAAATAATCGTAAGCAATCGACAGTGAAATCGAAACTTTGTGAAAGAGATCAAAAGTTTTGTTTTTTTGCGTTGTCGGTTAAATTTGGCGTAGTAAACTACATTCGAAATCAATCGAAAGTAAATCTTTTGGTTTCGTAAGGAGACGAAAGTGAAAGCGGCAGTTGAGAGGCGTATGGAAATCCTCGATATGGTTAACCAACAGGGCAAAACCAGAGTCGAAGATCTCGCTGAATTATTTAAAGTCTCAAGTGTCACTATCCGCAGCGATCTAAGTTTTCTTGAGAAAAATGGCTATATCGTTCGCTCTCATGGCGCAGCAATTCCTAATACAGGCTTTATTGCTGAACTGAGTATCCATGAAAAACGTGGACAAAATGCGGGCATTAAAACATTAATCGGGAAAGCTGCCGCAACGCTGATAAAGGATGGAGACACCGTCATTCTTGACTCGGGGACAACTACACGCGAAATCGCGACACATTTAAAGTCGCGCGAAAATGTAGTCGTCATGACTAACGGTCTGGATGTCGCAATGGAGTTAGCAAATACCACAGGTGTTGAAGTTTTAATGACAGGTGGTGTATTGCGAAAAAGTGCATTGTCTTTTTCTGGCTCACAAGCTGAAAATAGTCTAAGAAATTACCGTTTCGATAAGGTTTTTCTTGGTGTTGACGGATTTGATTTACGTGTTGGTATCACTACTCACAATGAACAGGAAGCCAGTCTTAACCGTTTAATGTGTGATATCTCAGAAACGATTATTGCGGTTGCAGATTCTACGAAATTCGGTAAACGCAGCTGTCATATGATCAGAGAGTTTGGTGATATTGATGTGTTAGTGACGGATTCAGGTATTCCTGATGAGTATGTTCAGGAACTGAAAGATCATAAAATCGACGTTATCATCGTGGACGATAAGACAGCGTAATTTGCTAACTCCATTAGCAACACCGCCGGTGTTGATTATGGAGTTAGTATTTACATGCATCCTTTAGAAAAGATTGTTCAGCAACATAAATCAGGCAAACAGAATGGTATTTATTCTGTTTGTTCTGCCCACCCTTTAGTAATAGAAGCTGCTTTATTACAAGCGCTGGACGATGATTCCTTTCTGCTGATTGAAGCCACCTCTAATCAGGTTGATCAGTTTGGTGGTTATACAGGTATGACTCCCGCTGATTTTTACCAATATGTTATTGAGAAAGCGGAAAATGTCGGTTTTCCTGTCGAAAAGCTTATCCTTGGTGGTGACCATTTAGGGCCTAATCGCTGGCAGCATCTTAATGCTGAAGAAGCGATGGCAAATGCGGATGTACTTATTGCACATTATGTTGCCGCGGGATTTAAAAAAATCCATCTTGATTGCAGTATGTCTTGTGCAGATGATCCTATTCCTTTAACAGATGAAATCGTGGCATCGCGTGCAGCTCGTCTTGCTGTTATTGCAGAAAATACCGCCAAAAAGACATTTGGTTTTAGTGATATTGTTTATGTTGTTGGCACAGAAGTCCCCGTTCCTGGAGGTGCTGCTGAAGAGCTTGATACTGTTGAGGTGACTTCACCTGATGCTGCCCGTAAAACATTAGCGTGCCATCGCCAAGCATTTTATGACGCTGGTGTGGGAGAGTGTTGGACTCGTGTTATAGGTTTAGTTGTACAGCCTGGGGTTGAATTTGATCATACCGGTATTATTGATTATCAATCTGAAAAAGCACAAGCGTTAAGCCAAGTAGTAAATGACTATTCTCATCTGGTTTTTGAAGCTCACTCTACAGATTATCAAACCAATCAAGCTTATCAGCAACTCGTCCATGATCACTTTGCTATTTTAAAAGTTGGGCCGGCGCTAACATTTGCTATGCGTGAAGGTTTATATGCACTTTGCGCCATTGAAGAAACATTATTTCCTCTTGAGAAGTGCTCTCGATTACGTGAAAAAATGGAACAATTGATGTGCCGTGAGCCTAATTTTTGGCAAAAATATTATCACGGTGATGAACGTCAACTCGCCTTTGCTCGTGTTTATAGTTTTAGTGATCGTATTCGTTATTATTGGCCTGATGCCGAGATTAATACTGCTATTGACACATTAATGGATAATTTATCTGTTAAGCCTATTCCACTTCCCTTACTTAGCCAATATTTGCCTTATCAATTTACCCAGTTTAGAGAGGGGAAAATTGCGGGTACGCCTGAGTCATTTGTTATTGCGAAAATTCGTGATGTGTTGTCGGTTTATGCCGATGCGTGCAATGTCCATTAATTGAGGGAAACCATGGAATATTTAAGCTATCAAACCGCTGAACTTGAGCAGTTAAACGCATTTTGGACAGCGAAAGAAATTGACCAGCAACCAGAGTGCTGGAAAAAAACATGGCTATCAATTCGAGAAAAACGTGCTGATATTGAGTCTTTTTTAGAAAAAGCATTGGAGGCATCAAATAGCAGAATAATTCTTACGGGAGCTGGAACATCCGCGTTTGCCGGTAGAGCGTTAGCACCTATTTTGACGGGAGCTATAAAACGTCGTGTTGATGCTATTGCCACAACGGATTTAGTCGCTGATCCTCAAGAATATTTAGCCGAAGATATCCCTACATTACTGATTTCTTTTGCTCGTTCAGGGAATAGCCCCGAAAGTGTGGCTGCGTTAGATATTGCAAAGAAGTGCTTATCGCAATGTTACCACTTAGTTTTAACCTGTAACCCTCAGGGCCAGCTTTATCAATATTGCCAAAATAGTCATAAGGCATTGGCGTTATTAATGCCGGAAGAGTCAAACGATCGCTCATTAGCAATGACATCAAGTTTTTCTTCAATGATGATGGCGGCGGTCACTATCTTTTTAGGCGATAGTGTATTTACTGATGCTATTGCGCCGTTTTTTAGTGATTACAAAGCGCAATTTGACAAAGCAAATAAAATTATCCGCCATCAATACGCAGGAAAATTCAAACGCGTTATTTATCTTGGTAGCGGAGGATTACAAGGGCTAGCACAAGAAGCCGCATTAAAAATGTTAGAGCTGACGGCGGGTAAAGTCGTAGCCAATTTTGATACCCCATTAGGCTTTCGACACGGGCCTAAATCCATCGTAAATAAAGAAACCCTTGTGGTGATGTTTTTCTCTAATGATCCTTATACACGTCAATACGAGACAGATTTATTACGAGAGGTTATTCACGATAATGCATCAGGCAAGGTGATCGCGATCACCGCACGAAATGATAAAACTTTTTCACCAGAGAGTTTTGTTTATATTCCAGCGTTAGAGAACTGTTCAGATGTGGCGCTATTGTTCCCTTATTTGATGTTGGCGCAATCATTTGCATTTCACAGTTCTATTGCACTAGGGAATACGCCTGATAATCCATCTCCAACCGGAGAAATCAATCGAGTTGTACAAGGCGTCACAATTTATCCGTTCTCACTTAAAACAGAAGACACACAGTCTGCTTTAAATTAATAAAATATAATAAGAGAGCTAGTTATGAACACACCTAATATTGTCTGGACCCGCATTGATGAACGTTTACTTCATGGACAAATCCGCATTACATGGGGTAAACATACGGAAGCAAACCTAATTTTAGTCGCTAATGATGATGCTGCTGAAGGTCCCAATGCTGCATTTATGCAGGCGGGAATGAAAGCATCTGCTGGCGGCGAATATGCGGTTCGCTTTTTCTCTATTCAAAAAACTATTGATGTTATTAGCAAAGCATCTCCTCGTCAGAAAATTTTTGTTCTGTGTAATAACCCAACTGATGTAGCCCGTTTAGTTGAAGGTGGCGTGCCTATTACTCATTGTAATGTTGGCAATATGCATTTTCATGAAGGTAAACGTCAAATTGCGAAAACAGTCTCTATCGATGAAAAAGATCTTAGTGCTTTTAAGCGTCTTATCGAAAAAGGGGTTACTTGCACAGTCCAAAACACACCAGATCAAACTCCTGTTGATGTACTAACACTCGCATCAGCCTGATTATTTCCTGATCAAGAAAACCTGCTATAGGCAGGTTTGAGGATAATTTATGATTTTTGAAGCTTCTTTAGTGGCTTTATGGGCCTTCTTTTGCGGTATCGATAAGTACGACGTGGCATTAAATATCCATCGACCATTAATTACAGGGCCCGTTGTCGGCCTGATTATGGGAGATATGCAAGTAGGATTAATTGCAGGTGCTACCTTAGAACTTGCATGGTTAGGGCTTGTACCTAATGCCGGAGCTCAGCCACCAGATGTGACTTTAGGCACCATTGCAGCAGTTGCTTTTGCGGTAATGACAAAACAATCACCGGAAGTTGCAATGGGAATAGGTATGCCTATTGCTGTTTTAATGCAGATGTTGGTGATTGGTTTCTTTGCTATGACTGCATTTACCATGGGTAAAGCGGATCGATATGCAGAAAAGGCTGACGGGGCGGGGATCTCTCGCTTGCTGATTATTACACTTATTGTCCGTTCACTCCTTTATGCTTTAGTCGCTTTTGTTACTGTTTATTTTGGTGAACATGCTGCTCAATGGATTGATGAGAACACGCCAAAAGTCTTATTAGAAGGATTAGGTATTGGGGCGAAAATGGTACCCGCAATTGGTTTTGCAATGCTTCTAAAAATTATGTGGTCAAAAGAAGTGGCCGGTGTGTTCTTTATTGGTTTCGTGATGACAACCTATCTCAAACTCCCAATTATGGCCGTCGCTATTTTAGGCGCATCAGCCGCCGCACTCTACTTCTTCTTTAGTGGTAACAATAAAAATTCAAGTCAGCAGAATGAGGATTTCGAAGATGGTATCTGATAACAGCACCGCATTGAAAACGCAGGATAAACCAGAAACAGGTTCTTTGATTGATGGCATTGATGAGTATCAAGATACTGCTGTCAGAAAAGTTATTACTAAAGGCATACTTTGGAAGTGTGCATTCCGTGGCTTATTTATGGAAGGTAACTTCAACTTTGAACGTATGCAAGGTGGTGGATTTGCTTTCTCAATTATTCCAGCATTGAAGAAAATTCACGGCAATAATAAACGCGATTATGCAACATCGTTGAAAAACCATCTGCAATTTTTTAATGCCAGTCCAAAGCTGTTTACCTTTTTATTAGGAACGGCGGTGGCAATGGAAGAGAACAAAGAAAAGCCATCGACTGTTAATGTGATGAAAGTGGCAGGAATGGGGCCGACTGGGGGTATTGGCGATGCTATCGACCATATGACCTTAATGCCTTTGACCTTAGCATTAGGTGCTTCTATTGCAATGGAAGGCTCGATTGCAGGACCTTTCGTTTTCTTCTTCTTGTATCAAATTGTGCATTTTTTAGTGTATTTCGGACTGATGTTTATGGGCTATCGCGCAGGTACTGCGGCAATGGTCAATATGAGCGATGCCACTGAAAAATTAGCGAAAGCGGCAAATATTATGGGGATCTTTGTGATTGGTGCGCTCTCGGCGACCTTTATCAAAGTGCAAACCACCGCCTCGCTGGAACTTGGCGGAAAAGTCGTTGAATTACAAACAGCCCTCTTCGACAAAATTATGCCGAATTTACTGCCACTGTGCTTAGTTTTCTTAATGTACAAAATGGTGAAAAGTACCGGTTTTTGGGGTAAGCCACCGGTATTGATTTTTTCAACCCTAGCATTTGGCGTTATTGGGCATGTATTAGGATTCTTATAAAAAAGAGATGCCCTAATTGTCGACACTGTTAATCGAAATACATTATTAACTTGCTACAAACGGGTAGTAGAGCTATCTGCTACTCGCAAGGAGTTACTCATGATAGGTCTTATTGTCTCAGGACATCTTAATTTTGCTACAGGTATGGCATCCGCTGTAAAGGCGATTGCTGGTGAGCAAGAAAATATCGCGTTTATTGATTTTATTGAGTCAATTTCTCCGGATGAGCTTGAACAAAAAATGCGTGAAGCGATTAACGCTATGTCATGCCAGCAATATCTCTTCTTAACAGATTTACCTGGCGGTACCCCCTGTAATCGCGCAATGGCAATCATGATGCAAAATCCCTCTGTTGAGGTGTTAGCTGGGGTTAATTTACCCATGATTGTAAATGCGGCATTTGAACGGGAAGGGTGTTCAACGACGGAATTGGTGCAAACGCTACGCGAAATTGGTCAAGACAGCATTCAAGATATTCGAGAGCAATTGGCACAAATAGATAGTCATGATGTTGAAGAAGAAGACGGCTTATGAATCAGCGATATGCCATTTTAGCAGATAGAACCTTTACACCTGAAGGTATCCGTTATCTCTGCTATGTCCATGTTAATGGTGAAAATATTGAATCAATCACCACACAAGCACCAACAGATTGCCCAGTTATTCGCTTAAAAGGAAAATCATTATTACCCGGTTTTGTGGATATCCATATTCATGGTCGTGAAGGGGCTGATGTGATGGATGCAACGCAACAAGGGCTACAAACTATAGCCGATGCGCTGGTTAAAACAGGGGTTGTGGCTTGGGTTGCAACGACTGTCACAGCACCGATGGAGGATATCCGTCATGCGCTATTACAAGTCCGTGAGTTTGTATCAAAACCTCAAGCAACAGGTGCGTTGTTACTCGGTAGCTTTTTAGAAGGCCCTTATTTTACAGAACGCCATCGTGGTTCACATCCTGTGAAATATCTCAAAGCGCCGACCATCTGTGAATTAGAAACATTACTCGACAGTGCTGGGGGATCGCTATTGCGTGTTGCTGTTGCACCTGAAGCTGAAGGTGCGATGAATGCGATTGATTGGTTGGTCAGCCGAGGAATTAAACCAAGTGTGGCACATACAGCAGCAACTTATGAACAAGCTTCACGAGCTTTTTCACACGGTGCTGATTGTGGTGTGCATCTGTATAACGGCATGACCGGGCTTCATCACCGTGAGCCGGGATGTTGTGGTGCAGTGTTATATCACAGCGTATTAGCTGAACTTATTGCTGATGGTATCCATGTTCACCCTGTAATGATGCAACTGGCATATCGCATGAAAGGGTATCAACAGATTGCCCTAATTACAGATTGTATGCGGGCGGGAGGTTTAGCTGATGGTGATTACACATTAGGTGCTCAAACGGTCACCGTCACCAATGGACAGGCAAAAACTGCCGATGGGTCGCTAGCTGGCAGCACTTGCAGTCTTGATAGTGCGTTAAGAAACATGGTGCAACTTGCACATATTCCTGAGTGGGAAGCGGTTCAAATGGCATCGGCGATCCCCGCTGAGTATCTCGGCATAGGGGATAAATTGGGTTATATCAAAGCAGGTCAACAAGCCAGCTTTGCCGTGGTGGATGAGTGTTTTCATCTTACCGATACATTCATCAGAGGAAATCATATTTACTCTGTATCCGGGGATAATGCATAACCTTTTCGTTATGCTCCCATCAGTAAAAATGAGGTATTTATAATGGAAATTCGTCAGCCAATTCATAGTGAACATGCTAAAAGGCTTGATACAGAAGGACTTCGTAAAGAGTTCCTGATTGAGAACCTATTCTGTGAAGGGGAAATGAATCTCACTTATAGCCATATAGATCGGATTATTGTTGGGGGAGTTGTCCCAACAACTCAACCTTTAGCATTAATGGCGGGTAAAGCACTTGGTGTTGATTTCTTCTTAGAAAGACGTGAATTAGGTGCTATTAATATTGGTGGTGCGGGTAAAGTTATTATAGACGGTGAGGTATTTGAAATTGGCCCTCGTGAAGCCATTTATATTGGTATGGGAGCCAAATCTGTTGAATTCACCAGTGATTCTGTAGAGACACCGGCGCGTTTTTATATTAACTGTGCACCAGCACATCACACTTATCCTACTCGCAAAATTACTCAACAGCAGGCCTCACCTGAAAAGTTAGGTAATGCAGAAAATTGTAACGTTCGTACGATTTATAAGTTTTTACATCCTTCAGTGTTACCAACATGTCAATTATCCATGGGGATGACAGTGCTTGAGCCGGGTAGCTTGTGGAACACAATGCCATGTCATACTCATGAACGTCGTATGGAAGTATATCTTTATTTCGATATGAAAGATGACAATGTGGTTTTCCATTATATGGGAGAGCCAACTGAAACTCGTCATTTAGTGGTACGCAACGAACAAGCTGTCATTAGTCCTAGTTGGTCAATTCATTCTGGCGTAGGAAGCGCATCTTATACCTTTATTTGGGGAATGGTGGGTGAAAACCAGGTATTCCACGATATGGATCATGTTGCTATGAAAGATCTGAAATAACAGATAATTAATTACATTTTATTCTTTATTCCTACAAAAAAAGTGTGGCAATTATTGCCACACTTCTAGAGGTTTTAATCATGAATTTATTTGATTTAACAGGCAAAGTTGCCATTGTTACTGGGTGTAATACAGGCTTAGGGCAAGGAATGGCAATAGGTTTAGCACAAGCCGGTGCGGATATTGTTGGCGTAGGTATTCAAGATGCTCCTGAAACGCGTCAAAAAGTCGAAGCGTTAGGCCGTCGTTTTCATTACATCACGCAAAATTTAATCCAACAAGATGGATTAGATGCTTTAGTGGATGAGGCTGTTAAGGTGATGGGACGTATTGATATTTTAGTGAATAATGCCGGTATTATTCGCCGTGAAGATCTTTTGCAATTTAATGAAAAAGATTGGGATGATGTGATTAATATTAACCAAAAGACACTGTTTTTCTTATCGCAAAAAGTGGCTCGCCAGTTTGTCAAACAAGGCGAAGGTGGCAAGATAATCAACATCGCGTCAATGCTTTCTTATCAAGGAGGTATCCGAGTTCCTTCTTATACGGCAAGTAAATCCGCGGTAATGGGATTAACACGGGCATTAGCGACGGAATTATCACAATATAATATTAATGTAAATGCAATTGCTCCTGGCTATATGGCAACCGATAACACCGCTGCACTTCGTGCTGATGAAGCGCGTAATGCTGCTATTTTAGAGCGTATTCCTGCGGGGCGTTGGGGAACACCTGAAGATGTCGCAGGTCCTGCCATATTTTTAGCCTCTAAAGCTAGTGATTATATCAATGGATATACCATTGCGGTTGATGGTGGTTGGTTAGCTCGATAATCTTATGGAGAACTAGGATGGAACACGCTAATACAGAGGCTTTACAAAGAGATCTCGTGTTACAAAATATGAAACGGGTTTATCGTTATCAATCGGCTCATCAAGTTCGTAGTGTTCGTCGCCGTAGTGGTAAAACTCGTTTTATTAAAGATACAGATTGGGAACGCGGTGTTTTATGGACCTGTGTAAGTGCGGCATGGCAAGCGACACAAGATAAAGAGTACCTTAATGGTGTGTTAAATTACACCTTACATACTGGATTTAGAACAGGTCCTAATGCACGTTTTGCGGATGATCATGTTTGCGCTCAAGCTTATTTGGCGATAAGTCCTTTGTTTGAACAATCTGAAATTCTTGAACCGACGATTAAAGCGTTTGATATCATGCTAAATGATCCAAAACCAGGGCGTGAAGACTGGTGGTGGTGCGATGCACTTTTTATGGCACCTCCTGGTTTTGCTGCTTTGGCTGAAATTATTAGCGAACGACGTTATTTGGATTATATGCATACCGCTTATTGGGATGCTATTGAACATTTACGTGATGCTGAAACTGGACTTATTTTCCGCGATCACCGCTATATTCCTGATGGTCAGGGAAATGAAATGCGTGAAGCTAATGGTGAAAAAGTATTTTGGAGTCGCGGTATTGGTTGGGTTTTAGCTTCTATTCCTCGCATTCTTCAATATATGCCTGATGATTATCATGAGCGCGATCGTTATATAACACTGTTTAAACAATTAGCGCGTTCTATCCTAGATTACCAACATGAAGATGGTTTTTGGCGCACCAGTTTATTAGATCCTGATAATTTCCCTGCACCTGAAAGTTCAGCTACGGCGCTTTTTTGTTATGGACTTGCATGGGGAATAAATCAGGGTGAATTAAATAAAGAAGAATATTTTCCCGCATTACATAGAGCGTGGTCAGCATTACAATCCTGTATTCATGATAATGGTATGATTGGTTGGGTACAACTTCCGGCATTTAACCCGCGAGAGGTAAAGTTTGAACATAATATGGATTATGGCGCTGGAGCATACTTATTAGCGGGTAGTGAAGTATTAAAAATGACGTTAAATAATTAGCTCTTTATATTAATAATTGGTAATTTAATATCTATTCCTTTTAATTTTTTTCTAACTAATATATTGGCTAAAATAAAAGTCGACTTTTTCATTTCCTCTTGCGCTCCGATAAAAATGGAGGCAGAATCAAACTGTCTGTTTTTGAGTCCGCCTCGGTTAATATACTGTATATTTTCCGGGGCTTTTCTCTTTCTGGTATT
>NZ_KV792005.1:0-21604 GCF_001808035.1 Proteus sp. HMSC14B05
ATCCACGTCCTTTAGGGCGTGGAGGATGTCAACTTTAGAAAAAAAAGGCTATTGTGTCAGTTGTTATAGTATGCCAGAAAAAGGGGAGCTTTATGTATCCAGTTGATTTACATGCACATACCATTGCGAGTACACATGCTTATAGTACGGTTAGCGAATATTTTCAACAAGCTAAAAAGAAAGGGATTAAGCTATTTGCGATTACAGATCATGGTCCCGATATGGATGACGCTCCTCATGAATGGCATTTTTCAAATTTGCCGGTGATCCCCAGAATGGTCGATGGTGTTGGTATTCTTTATGGCATCGAAGCAAATATCAAAAATATAAAAGGTGAAATCGACTGTACTGAGAAGATGAGTAAAAAATTAGATATTGTACTCGCTGGTTTTCATGATCCTGTTATGGGATCACTAGGTATGGTTGATAATACTAAAGCGCTTATTGCAACAATAAGTAGTGGTTTAGTACAGGTGATCACCCATCCGGGAAACCCTAAATATCCTATAGATATTAAGGAAGTCGCAAAGGTTGCTGCTGAGTTCAATGTTGCATTAGAAATGAATAATTCTTCTTTTATACATTCTCGAGTAGGAAGTGAGAAAAACTGCATTGAAATAGCGAAAGCGGTGCTTGATGCCGGAGGTTTAATTGCGCTAGGCTCCGATTCACATATTGCATCATCTTTGGGGAATTTTGAGCGAGTATTAGAAGTATTGGCGGAGATCCAATTTCCACAACAGAAGATATTGAATACATCACCAAGAAAGGTGCTTGATTTTTTACAAGCTCATGGCAAAAAAGAGATCACAGCGTTTCAACATCTTTGAGATAGTGAAAAAGCTTAAAAGCTAGCATTATTAAATGTTAGCTTTTTTCAAGTATCTTATTTGCTCGAGATTGTGCATCGTGTTAGTTAAGCTAACTTGCTTAAAAGCATTGTTTTATAGTTATGATGCTCTTGCTCACTATCATTAAAGCCAAATTGATATGCTAAGTTATGTAACTGTAATTTATAGTCAGCAAGTTTACTCTCATCATCAGTCATAATAGCAAATTCAGCAAAGTAACCAAGATTGTCTAATTTATCGATAGTGATATGAAATTGCTCTAGAAAGTAGATTTGACGGGATTTTGTATAGTTTAAAATACAGTGATAACCTAATGTTTTAAACATCGAAACCGTTTTTTCTGCATCTTCTATTTTTACTGCTTCACATTGGGCTTGTTCTGGGCCTTTTACAATTAATAAATTGATACCAGAGGGGATCATTTTTCTTACGCATAAACTTATAGAGGGAGCAGGGAAAGGCGTATTGGGATGTTCTAAATACCAATCTGTTTCATCATTTTTCGATATAAATAAAGTTGCTCCAGCGAGTTGTAATGCATCAATAAAATCTTGAGGTCGTTTTAAGTGGTATTTCAATTCTGCTTCAAATTTACCTTGAAAGTGTTCAGACATCTCTTTTCCTTATCAATTGATTATTCAATATAGCATTATTTATTGTTTGTTGTTCATATTAAAGAATAACCCTAAGATTTAACTGGGTTATAAATATTGTTATTAAATTTAAAATATAGCAAATGATAAATTGAATATTGTATAAATAGTGATAAGTGTTTTTTATGTGTTATTTTTTAGTGAAATTATTTATTTTATAAAAATAATTTATGTTTTTGATTTAGGGCCAAATCTTGTATTTTATTTAATATTAAAGTGAAATTCTTAACTAATTAAATGATCACAAATCGCTGGGTAAATTTTTCATATGTGAGAAGGGCGAGGGAAAAGGTGAAAAATGAGGATTAAGCCATAAAAAAAGGGCTACTGATGAGCCCTTTTAGGTAGCAAAAAACACTGATTTTCTGCTAATTTGATTAATGTTAATTTAACTTAACTTATTGATCTATTTTCAGAATACACCGGTGAACGGGTTCCAACCTTGATCATTTTTCTTTTCTTTTAAGTAGTAAGCATAATTAGCTGTCGCCGCCCATAAGAAGTTGAGCACAATACTGACTACATTGAGAATTGAAGGGCTTAGGGAAAGTCCTTCCACGATAAAACTTACCACAATGATAATAGCAACATTAATCCCGAATAAAGTTAATGCTTTACGCCATAAACCAAGGATAAGAAAATAAATAAAGCCAAAGAAGAAAGCCCAGATATTCATCCCAATTAGAATACGCTTACCGAAAGTCAGTGCTTTATATGCAGCCTTGTATTCTGGAGATTTAGGAGAACCATATTTTTCGAAGAAATCAAAACGCTCTTCCCATTTGGCAGAATATTCTTTATTCATCATAATTCCTGTTAGAGGGTCATTTAATTGTAGTCATAAAAAAACGCATTTTTACATAAAGTAACTTTGCAAACAATATAGATTTATTAACATTTTATTAATATATTATTTTGTATAATAAATATTATCTTACACGCGATATGAGTTTATTTTCATAAAATTCTTATTGTTAAAATGTTTATTTCTTTTTTATAGGAAGAATAAGATTTTGAGACAATAAAATTTTATTCTAAAGAGATTATTTAGATAAAAAAATAAGAAATCAGGTTATTGGTGTAACCTGACTTCTGATAGGAAAAATCTTGGCGTTGAGTTATCGAACAACTAAAACAGAAGATTCTGCATAGCTAACAACGGAAGAAGCTGTCGAGCCTAGTAAGTAGGTTTTCATTCCAGGGTTACGTGAGCCTATCACAATCAGATCAGCTTGGATTTTTTTTGCGGTCTCTAAAATACGGTCGCGTGGGTTACCTACGGAAATATAAGATTGAGATGTACTATTGGGAATTTCAATATGAGATAAACTATCATTTAACGTAGATAATGCAATTTCAATACGCTGCTTATCATTGGCAAGACGGTCTTGGTTGCCAAAAGCAAATCCGACAAAGGACTCATAGCTAGGAATAACAGATAAAAAGTGGATATTTAGTTTATCGGCCATCGCTAATGCTTTGAGATGAGTGACAACTTTATCCAATAAACCAAGCTCAGTAAAATCGATGGGAACTAATACAGTTTTTGTCATAGTGGCTCCTCATTAACCTTTTATATGTTGGGGGGGGGTAGCGGGTTGTTATTATATGCACCAAAAATCAGTCACCTCTTAATATTATCAGTACAAATAGAAAACGGTATAAAAAAATAGAAATATTTTCATTTTTGAGATATTCATATTTATTTTATGTAAAAAGGTTGATCTATCATAAGATTGCTATTGATGGTAGAAAACGTAATAAAAAAGATAATAATAAAGGAAAATATCTTGATGTTTTTAGTAAATATCGATATTCCATATGACAAATTATATTTAATATAAATTAGAGTGTGCAGTTTTAGAGTGTTACTAAATTTAATAGAAGACTATAAAAAGTGAATTTATTTGTTTTTAATAAAATTTATTTTTGAAGAAATGAGTGTAACTAAAAATATCCTTTACATACAATGGGTTGTGTGTAATTAATATTTATTTTGGCCATAATGGTTAATGATAATCAATTCCATTAATTATTATTTGTTTTTAAGTCACCATAAATGAGATTGGTTTTTATTTTTATTCTCTCTAAAGGTATAAAATATATAAAAAGTATATTTAAATTTACTATATTTTTATTTTTAGCTGTGCATAATATCCATAATGTTAATTTTCATGGTTAGGAAGTAAAATATGTTACATCAAGATATGATCAATAAACTCAATGAACAGCTGAATCTTGAGTTTTATTCAGCTAACCTTTACCTGCAGATGAGCGCTTGGTGCGATGATAAAGGATTTGATGGTGCTGCCAAATTTTTAAAAGCACATTCCCGTGAAGAAATGGAGCATATGCAACGCTTATTTGATTATTTAAGTGATACAGGTGCTATGCCTTTGTTAGGGACTATTGAAGCACCACCCGCTGAATTTTTATCTTTATCTGATTTATTTACTAAAACTTATGAGCACGAGAAGTTTATTACAGCTGAAATTAATAAACTTGCTCACTTAGCAATGACAACACAAGATTACTCAACATTTAACTTCTTACAATGGTATGTTGCTGAACAACATGAAGAAGAGAAGTTATTTAAATCTATTCTGGATAAACTTGCTATGGTCGGTGATGGTGGTAAGGCATTGTTCTTGTTAGATAAAGACTTAAGTGCTCTTTCTACATCCGCGCATATTTAAATAATAAGAATAACTATACTGCTGTTTTAACCTGGTTGGTTAAGTGCATATAAGCATTGCTCAGATTAACATAATAAGCTCTACTGTAATCGCACAGTAGAGCGTTTTTTATCGACCCAGTTAGTGCAATATTGCATATCCATATAACTATTTTATATAGACGTAATCGATTTTTTATTTTTCTACTCCTTTAATTTAATCATTTCTTAAGCTTTGCTGATTATTATTTTGTCTATTTTCTGTTCTTTCTATTCTCTAGTTTGAGTCGTCGATTTATAGCCTATTTTAGTTTGGTTTTTAGATTATTTGGTTATGTATTGAACTGTGTAGTGTGTCAATTAAAGTATTATATTTTTGTTAAGTGTAAAAAGGGTGATATTTGAAACAAAAATGGCGCTAAATAAGTTATATTTTGAGTGCTAGTTCACAACCTTTTATTTCAACGATAAAGAAGCGCAGATATTAAAGTCAATTTGCTATAAAATCTTCTTTATCATAAATAGAAAAATCACCTGTAATTTAAGAGGTTATTATGTCATTAAACACACTTAAGACATCATGGGGCAAATTATCCGCCATCGCTGTTTTATTTTTAGGCATGTCATGCCAACAAGCCTTAGCACACGCACATCTAAAATCACAATTACCTGCAGAGGGTGCAGCTATTGAACAAGCGCAAGCACCAAAAGTGATTACACTCGATTTCTCTGAAGGGATTGAGTTGGCCTTTAGTAAAGTAAAAGTCACTGATAAAGAGGGTAAAGAAATTACTGTCGGTAAATTAAGTCTTGATCCCGTTAACAATACAAAATTGTTATTGCCATTAGAAGGTGAATTAGCAGAAGGGAACTACTCTGTAGATTGGAGTGTTGTTTCTGTCGATGGGCACAAAACAAAAGGTTCTTATCAATTTAGTGTAAAATAATGACTCCTGAAGACGTTTATATTTTATGCCGAATTTTTCATTTTGTGGCAGTCATGTTCATGTTCGGACTGAGCTGTTCGGCTGCCATTCTCGCTAAAGAAAAGTTTGTTCCTCTTATTCAAGTACGCTTACGTCCAGCATTGGCGATTAGCACTATCACTGTATTTGTTTCCACTTATTTATGGATGATAGTGCAATCAGGCATTATGGGAGATGGCTGGCAAGACGCTTGGTCACTAACAATATGGCAAGCCGTATTGGGAACCTCTTTTGGACAAATTTGGCAATGGCAATTAGTTTTATCCTCTCTCGCATTAATCGCTCTCTTTATTCATCAACGTAGCATTAGAAATATTAGTCTGTTACTTATCTCAACATTGATGCTTGTGCTGCATGCTTTTATTGGCCATAGTGCCATGTTTACAGGTAGTGAAGCCGTAATTTATAAACTAAATCAGAGTATCCATCTTATTAGTGGAGCGTATTGGTTTGGTGGTTTATGGCCTTTTGTTGTGTGCTTACAGTTTTTGCGTAATAAAGATGAATTAGCTGATGGCATGATCAAGCCTATTATTGCCACCATGAAACGCTTTTCATTATTCGGTCACTTCGCTGTTTTATTGGTTATAGCTAGTGGGATTGTGAGTGCCATTATGTTACTCCCCGGTTGGCCTGCGACAACACAACTTTCCTCAGAGTACCAAAGTATGTTATGGCTAAAAATAGCCTTTGTTGCCTTGATGTTAGGATTGGCATTAGTGAATAGGTATGTATTAGTGCCTCATATCCGTAAGAAGAATAACTTTCAATGGTTGCTTATTAATAGTTGGTTTGAGTTATTACTTGGTAGCATGGTTATTTTGACAGTGGCCATTTTTGCGATTAACTCACCTGTATAGATTGATATATACTTGTATTAATCTATTTTTTTAAGTGGAAGATAACCATGAAACGTTTTTTATTTGCGGGCATATTGATGCTTTTTTCTTTTCAAACTTTCAGTGCACCAATATCAACAGTCAGTAAGCTTCAGTTTGGTGATGCTTGGCCATTCACCCGTGAAGAAGTCATGCTAAATTGTCGTGCAGATGGTGCTTGGTTTGTGATTAATCCCGCAACTTTAGCTCAATATCCACTTAATAATATTGCCATGGAACAAATGAAAAGTGGCAAAGTTAATGCTCAACTGATTGATAGTATTCTACTTCCTGATCCCAATACACCTGATAAGAAAAAATCACTGGAAGCTATAGAAAGTGCATTTTTGTCTCTTTGTGAAAAAAACTAATCATTTGATTGAATTGCAATAAAAAAAACACATTTGTTATTTGTTTGATTTAAAAGATAAAAAATGAGTTATTTGATTTTTTATAAAGAATATGAAGTGTGGTAGGAGTGTTTACTGGATCTTTACATATTGTTAGCTATTATTTAACAATAAGGTTGTGAAATAGATGTGGCATAAGCAGTTTTTTGCACGCTATTTTCTCATTCAGTATCACTTTTTAGCGCACGGCTCGCAATGAGCCTTTTCCCTAAGCCAGGTAAATGATTTACCTGGCTTTTTTTACGATGCTTTAACATGCGATTAGGCTACTTTTAAAATCCAATGGTGGTTTTCTTTGTCATAGGCATGACGATAAAGCAGAATATTTTTATCTTTCAGTTGCGCAGGAATGCTGGTGTTTTCATCCCATCCATCTAATTGCATACAAAACTCTTTATCATAATCACATGGAATATGAACATAAGTGAGTTGGTTATCGGAAGAGTGTTTCAAAGTAACATCTTCAATTTCATAACAAGCAATTTTTAAGGTTGTTTTATTCATGCTATAGCTCCAAGGTTATGCGATGTTGTGTTGTGCTTTCATAGTTTAAGCTTAAAAGTGAACAGCATGGTGAGCACTTTTTAATCGGACAGTTTTAAGCATAGTATAAATGGAAGTCATTTCCAAAGTATTTTTTAGCAATAAAAAAAACGGATCAAATTTTGTGATCCGTTTTAAATAAATGTGTTAAATAAAGTTGATGATATTACCGTTTATGGCTTAGGTATCGCAGTACCCCATTCATTCCACTCTTTTGGCTCTTTAGCATTGAGAATGAAATTCTGCTCTTGTTTTGCTTTAGCCTGGAGTGGGGTTGATGGCGGTGTAGCAAATGTAATGCCACCACGTATAAACTGCTTAAATGTACCGCTGCGGAATACTCCACCAGTTAAACCAAATGAGAAGTTATAACCTGATGAAAGCCAAAACTCTGTGTTATTACGTACCAGATATTGATATTTCTGACTAATTCTAATGTGGATCAATACTCTGTCAGACATATTACCTAATTCTAGTCCGGTTACCGCACCCACTTCTAAACCACGATAATAGATAGGTGTGCCAATTTGCACAGATCCTGCTTCAGTCGCATTCAATACAAGGTTAAGGCCGTCTAGATACCGAGAGTCGGTAATATTTGCCGTTTGTAATTCAAATATGCGGTATACGCCACCATTGCCTGGCTCTGCCTTGATATAAGGCTGAATAAGAGAATCTAAATTATCGAGGCCTGAAGCGGTTAACTCAGGGGTGACTACCGCAAATCGGCTTCCTGAGCGTGCAAAAGTTTTCACATATTCAGGGTAGAGTACCGCTGATACACTCACCGCTTTTTTATCCGCAGAAAGGGTTAGCGTTTCCACCTGACCGATATCAATACCTAGATAACGAATAGGCATTCCTTCAGAAAGTTTACTGGCATCGTAGGTTTTTAAAGTAATTTGAGCACCAATGGCTCTAGCACTCGTTTCGCTAGGATAAAGTTTATATCTTGAAACATTGTTATTAATATTTTCAAAGTTATCAAAGCTTATCGCGCCTTTTAAGGCACGGTTTAGCGGCGTTGCTTCTACCGTTAATCCCGCACCATTTAATGAAACCTTCGCAGCACCTTCAGTCCAGAACACACTCTTTTCAGTAAGCAGGTGACGATATTGTTTAGAAATATGGACATCAATATCAAATTCATCCATTAAAGGCCGTACATCGACGATTTCTCCAACTTGGAATTGGTGGTAAAGCACCACGGAACCTTTTTGAATACCCGGTAGACTAGCTGCTTTAAGTGTCAAAGTGACAGGTAACTCATTGCCCTCAATACTTGCTTTAGCATAAAAATCATTGCGATAAAGGCGATATTGTTCTTTAGGGGCGCCTTGGCTACCCGGAATAAGGTGGATACCGCCTTCAAGCCACTCTTGAGGTGTGGCTCCTTGGATCTCAATACCATTTAAGCCCATATTGACGTTAATTCGGCTATTAGCGACAAATTTGCTGTTTTCGTAAATATAGTGTTTGTATTCAGGTGCAATGATGGCATCGAAAATAACCCCATCATCACTGATGTTGCGCTGAATAATTTGTCCTATCGTAATGCCTCTAAATAGAATAGGTTGCCCGGCATCTACACCCCAGCTCTCTTCACTGGTTAATGAGATAATTAATCCATCTTCACCATATAAGGCTTTGCCTGCATCCACGGAAGTGGCAGACTGTAGCACAAATTGTTGATTTTCTTGGGCTGGGGGACTATTTTCCGGAGAATCAAAGGCAATAGCACCATTAATTAAAGCAGAAACACTTTCCATTTTAATAGAAGCACCACTCTTTAGATTAAAGTTGCCCTGAAAGCCGGATACATTCCAAAAATGACTATCTTGACGGATCAGATGAGCATATTGTTTATCAATACTCAGCTCGATAAAAATACCTTGATTATCTGGACGTATGGCATAGCTGTAAACTTTACCGACCGGAACTTTGCGATAATAAACTTGAGAGTCGACATTAAGAGAGCCTAAATTATCCGCCGTTAAGGTGATAATTTGTTGGTTTTTATCAATGTTGGCTTTAGGACGAACCTCTTGAGCAACAAATTGAAACTGCTTTTCCCCATCTCCAGGAAGCATACTGATATAGTTGCCTCCCACTAAGGCATCTAATCCCGAAACACCAGAAAGACTGGCTTTTGGGGTAACAAGCCAAAATTGCGTATTTTTACGTAATGCATTAGCAAGGTTTTTTCGAATATCAGCGGTAACAATGACTCGGCGTAAATCATTACTGAGCGTCACGTCCTGTACAATACCTACATCAACACCTTGGTAACGGATAGGTGTTCTCCCTGAAACAATACCAGAGGCTGATTGAAAATCGATGGTGATTTGTACGCCTTTTTCTTGCCAGTGTTGGAAAAGCAACCAACTCGCAATAAAAATAGCGATAACAGGGAGTAACCAAAAAGTCGAAATTTTACGTTTGCGACGTATTTCGGCTTGGGTTGCCTGTGTGTTGTTTTCTTCTTGTTGCATAAGTATCCCATAATAAACGACTATCAAACCATTCAACGGCAAGGATAGTGAGAATGACAGCTGTACCAAAATAAAAAGCTGCAGGTCCCATAGTGAATGTCATTAACTGATCTCGATTAATTAATGACATCATCAGCGCAATCACAAACAGGTCGAGCATTGACCATCGGCCGATCCAAGAGACAAATCGATAAAGTTTCATGCGCAATAGAGGGTGAATACGTGAGTTAAAATGAATGCTCAATAGTAACCCCAGCATAATGATTATCTTAAAGAAAGGCACAAAGATACTGGCAATAAACACAATAATTGCAATAGGTGTATTACCTGAATTAATTAAAGAGAGAACACCAGAAAAAATAGTGTCTTCATTACGCTGGCCATTTAAATAAAAGATTGAGATAGGTAATAAATTTGCCGGTAATAGCAAGATCATCGCTGTAATGAGTGCTGCCCAGGTTTTTTGCAAACTCATTGGTTGACGAGCAATATAGCAAGATTTACATCTTGGGCAATGGCTCGAAGGTGGCTTTTTAAAATGGTAATGACATGCATGACAGGTTGCTGGACTCGTTTTTATCTCTTTTTGCGGATAAAACTGTTGCCATAGTTGATCCATATTAATGTTAATAAGCATTAATAGACTTAAAACCATTAAAGCTGAAAAAGCAACTAAGCCATGACCAATATAGATTGTGGCATAATCGCCTAGTTTTATGGTGGCAACACCAAGGCCAATTAAATAAACATCAAGCATGACCCATTCTTTTAGCTTACCTAACATTAATAGCACGGGACGTAAATTTAGATGTAAACGAGCCCCTAAATGGAGATATAAAATGGCAATGGGTAGACTAAGAGGAGCGGCAACGGCACAAAAGGCAACCATTGTTGCCGTTAATGGAGAGCCTTGTTGTGACATTAAGCGAATACCGTCAAGAACATTGGCTGATATCATGGTCCCTAATAAATGGATCTTGATAAGAGGTTGAGTAAAAGCGATAGACGCGAATATCAGCATGGTGATAGAAAGAATTAATAGCCGAGTTAATGACCAATCACGATAGGTCGCTAACTTGGCTTGACATTGTGGGCAATAGGCGTCTTCGCCGCGCTTGAGGTCTGTAGGAAGTGATACGAGGTGGTCACACTCCTGACAATGTATTGATTTGCTTTCTTTGGTGACTAAATCGCTCATTTATCCGCCTATTTGGTCTTTCTTCTCGCTTATCCTAGCTTAAGCCCAAAAAAAACCTCTATACTCAGTGGGTCACAAATTACCATTTTTATTATATTTACGCTTTTCATTTTACAATAATAAGTATCTGATTTTTTTTGTGCGCTTTTAGTGTGTATTATCGTTTTTTTGTAGACTTATTGAAAAGTCTGTATTCAACCTCAAGATAAAATAAGCTAAATTACAAGATATGTTATCTATTTTAGTTATGCTTTCGTTATGCAAATAGGATCTTCTGATGCCACAATTAAATTTTTATCAGGAACTCACTGATAATTTGTCAGCCTTGTTGTCTGGTGAAAATGACTTTATCGCATCACTTGCTAATACCAGTGCATTGATTTACGAGAAGTTAGACAAGATAAATTGGGTCGGATTTTATCTTAATGATGGTAACTCATTAGTTCTTGGTCCTTTCCAAGGTAAAGTGGCTTGTGTCAGGATTGGTTTTGGAAAAGGAGTCTGCGGAACGGCATTCTCAGAAAACAAAATTCTAAGAGTTAATGATGTGCACCAATTTAGTGGACACATTGCATGTGATAGTGCAAGTCAGTCTGAAATTGTTCTACCTTTAGAGGTAAATGGACAAATTATCGGCGTTCTCGATATCGATAGCCCTATTTTTGGTCGTTTTGATAAAAAAGATGAAAATGGGCTTAAAGCGTTGTGTGACGTGCTCTGCGAGCATTTAAAAACGTGTCATACCGCAAAATATTGTGAATTTTGTGTAAGATAACAGGCGTTTGCCGTAGAAATTGTTGGCAACACTATTATAATGTCGCTTGTTCATGCCTGCGCTGGTTGGCAAAACCGTTGTAATCAGGAAATTTCATGGAAAATCAACCTAAGTTGAACAGTAGTAAAGAAATCATCGCTTTTTTAGCGGAACGTTTCCCTAAGTGTTTTATCGCTGAGGGTGAAGCACGCCCTTTGAAAGTCGGTATTTTTCAAGATCTCGTTGAGCATCTAAAAGATGAAACTCAGCTGAGTAAGACACAGTTACGTTCTGCCTTACGCTTGTATACCTCAAGTTGGCGCTACCTTTATGGTGTAAAAGAAGGGGCTAAACGTGTCGACTTGAATGGTAACGACTGCGGAGAGCTGGAAGCAGAGCATATTGCACATGCTCGTACACAATTAGCCGAAGCGAAAGCGCGCGTTCAAGCTCAACGAGCTGAGCAACGTGCTAAAAAGCGCGAAGCTGAAGGTGATAAGGAGACCAGTAAACGTCCGGCAGCGAAAAAGCCAAATCCTCGTCGTCAAGCACCTAAAGATGGTGAAAAACGACAGCCTCGCCCTCAAAAGCAAGCTAATCAAGCGCCTCGCAAAGCGCCACGCCAAAATACTGAAAAGTTAACCCCAGTCAAAGACATCTCAGTGCTTACTGTAGGTCAATCGCTGAAAGTTAACGTTGGAAGTAGCGTGATGGATGCGACAGTGCTAGAAATAGCGAAAGAGGGTGTACGTGTACAATTGCCTAACGGTTTGGCAATGAATGTACGCACGGAACATTTAAAGTTCTGATACGGAGGCCAACCAGAGCATGAACAAACTTTTAAATGTGGCTTTTGCTATCGGATTAGCGTTAACAGGCACTTCTGCTGTCATGGCTGATAAACCAGCCACGCCAGCCATGGTGACTATTAATCAATTACCGACATTAAAGCAAGAGCCACAACATTCCACAGTGAGTGAACGTGTCACCGCTCGTTTTGAACGTTCCCACTATCGTCAATTCTCGTTAGACGCGAGTTTTTCCGAAAAGATTTTTAATCGCTATCTTAATTTATTGGATTATAGCCATAACGTATTATTAGCGTCAGATATTGCCCAGTTTGATAAAGATAAAACTAAAGTGGGTGAATATTTAAAAACAGGTGAATTAGGTCCCTTATATGATCTATTTAATCTTGCGCAAAAAAGACGTTTTGAGCGCTTTCAATATGCTTTAAATCGATTAAATCAACCTATCGATCTCACTGGACAAGATAAATTTCAGTTAGATAGAACCAAAGCGCCATGGCCGAAAACGCAAGCTGAATTAGATAAGCTTTGGGATGAAAAAGTAAAATACGACTGGCTAACACTTAAACTCTCTGACAAAACAGACAGTGAAATCAAAGAAACACTGACAAAACGTTATAAAGCTGCATTACGTCGCCAAACACAAAGCCAAAGTGAAGACGTATTCCAAATTATCATGACGGCTTTTGCGCGTGAAATTGATCCCCATACCAGTTATTTATCACCAAGAAATACGGAAGCCTTTGATTCAGAAATGAGCCTTTCATTAGAAGGGATTGGTGCCGTATTACAAATGGATGATGATTATCCGATGATTAATTCCATGGTAACGGGTGGACCGGCTGCTAAAAGTAAAGCGCTAAAAGTAGGTGATAAAATTATCGCTGTCGGTCAACATAATAAACCCATGGTTGATGTGGTTGGTTGGCGTTTAGATGACGTTGTCGCGTTAATCAAAGGTCCTAAAGGTAGTCAGGTTAAACTAGAAGTTATCTCTGATGAAAAAGGAGCGAAGCCAAGAACTATCACTTTAACAAGAGAACAGATCCGCCTAGAAGATAGAGCGGTCAAGTTAACCGAAAAAGTGATTAATGGTGATAAAATCGCTATTTTAGATATTCCTAGTTTCTATGTCGGCTTAACTAATGATGTGAAAACCCAACTACAAAAAGTGGCTAAAGACAATGTATCTGCTTTAGTTATTGATTTACGTGGTAATGGGGGCGGTGCATTAACGGAAGCTATTGCATTATCGGGTTTATTTATTCCAAGTGGTCCCGTCGTTCAAGTCCGTGATAATAATGGTCGAGTACGCCAGGATTATGATCGTGATGATGTTGTCTATTATAAAGGGCCACTAGTGGTTATCGTTAACCGCTTTAGTGCTTCTGCTTCTGAAATTTTTGCTGCTGCAATGCAAGATTATGGGCGCGCATTAATTGTTGGTGAGCAAACCTTTGGTAAAGGAACGGTGCAACAATATCGTTCATTGACACGAGTTTATGATCAGATGTTAAGTCCTGATTGGCCTAGTTTAGGTTCAGTTCAGTACACTATCCAAAAATTCTATCGTATTAATGGCGGAAGTACCCAATTAAAAGGGGTGACACCAGACTTGTTATTACCAAGCTTTGATAATTCAGAAATGGGGGAAAGCAATGAAGATAATGCTTTACCTTGGGACAGTATTCCACCGGCTAATTATAAGCTGTCTGAGTATTCAGAGAAAATAAAACAAGCACTACCTACATTGACAGATCAACATGCTAAACGTATCGCGAATGATAGAGAGTTTTCATATATCTTTGATGATATCAAGCGCTACAATGAAGCTAAAGCCAAAGGTGAAGATAAGTTTATTGTTCTTAATTTTGCAGAGCGCGAAAAAGAGAATAAAGAGCTAGAAGCCATAAAATTACAGCGTATTAACCAACGTCTTAAGTTAGAGGGTAAGCCGCCACTAAAATCACTTGATGATTTACCGAAGGATTATGAAGGCCCTGATCCTTACTTAGATGAAACGGCTAATATTGCGGATGATCTTGCAAAGGTATTAAAACCTAAGAAGTTATTAAATTAAGTTTTTCTACTTAAGAAAGTGATTCAAATTTACCCCCAATAGTTGATTAATCAATTATTGGGGGTTTTTATTTCCCTATATTTGTCTGAAAAAGTATCTGGTATCTAATGCTTTATAATAACCTTAGTTATATCTTTAGTGAGAAAATCGTCTCATACTATTATTTCGCTATTTTTCTCAGTAGTTATATTTAGTTACCAGTAACATAAGGATTCATTAAGATATTTAACTGCTTTTATATAAAAATATTCTTAATATCATGTAATCTAAGTTTTTATTTAAAATCTATTTGATGCTAGCTTTGAAAAATATAAACAAATGGAATACAAGGGGTTTTAGATAAAAAATCTTTTATAAGGTAAATAAAAACTAGATTTTTATCTATTAAATAAGATAAAAAAATAAATGCCTTATTAAATGTGATTAAATTCACATTTAATGGTTTACTTATTGCAATAAATGTAACATGTTGTGACAATGATCGCTCTAGTTGACATAAAATTACGATAGCATACAGATCATAAAATTTTGTATCATTCTGACATACTAAGGTAATAGTAACAGATTAAAAATCTCACCCAAATGCTAAGTGCAAAATCTCTTCTCATCGGCGCAGTTATATAAACGCTAGAATGCGCTGATTTTAGAATAGATTTTCTCATTAAGGACTAATGACTAGAAGGTAAGTTATTTATAATTTGCTTAAGCATTTTATTGCTCAAAAAAGTAAATAACAATGTGGTGAGATGACTACCTAGCATTATTGATGCTAAAAAAATAGCGATTTGGCTTAAGTTTATACAATTTAAGCGAGCGTTACTTTTAGCTAAATATAAAAATAGTACTTTGTTTAACTTATTGAATATAAATAAATTTAAATAGTTATTAACCAGGTTGAATTTAAAATGAAACTAAAAAGAATGGTGTTGTTTATGTTTTCCCCTTGTTTTTTAGCTGTGAGCGCTGCTAATGCTGGGAATTGGGAAAATACAATTAAAGAAAGCTCATTTATTTCTGATTCTGAACTTGAGCTGACTACCATTAATATGTGGAAATACCTAAAAACAGAAAACCGTTTTGATAAACAAGAGCAACGTTATAGAAAACAAGTTGCTAATGCTTGGGGTCAAAACTTCCAAGCTGATTTCAGATCTGGCTATTTAGGTGGCATTCTAGGATTCGATGTTTCTTATTATGGTGGTATTAAATTAGGAGCAAGTAAAGACTTCGCTTCTCGTGCCATATTATATAATGATGATGGTGAAGCAAAAGGCTATAACAAAATTGGTCAACGTTTTGCAAAAGTGAGATTCGATTTAGATCCTGTTTTAATTAATGGTAAAGCGGGTTGGTTTACCTTGAAGAATACAGGTATTTTTACTAACTCACAGCGCTTATCATTAAACAGTTATAACGGTTATTACACTAATACGGCGATGGGTGATTGGAGTTTAGATTTGCTGTATCTCGACGGAAAAGTTATGCGTCGTGATAGTCCAAATATCGATAGAATGTATTTCAGTGATGGTAATGGTGTTAGACATAATATTGACCATGTTATTACTGGGGGAGTTAACTATAATTCCAAACCATTAAAAGTCTATTATTTCTATGGTCAGGCGGATGATGTATTCCGTCAACACGGTTTAGAAACAAAATATAAGTTAACATCAGACGTTACTCTAGGTGGTGTTGTTTATTACCACGATTATGGCAGTGAAGGAAAACGCACATTAACCAATGCTAATGCAGGTAAACGTAACTTTGATAAGGATGCATGGCACTTTGCTGGTACTATGGAATGGCGTATTCCTGAATCAGCCTGGACCATTCGTACGGGTGTGACTTATACCGATGCGAAAAAAGCCAATGGTGTTGGTCAATTTGCGCGTAACCCAATTGGAAATACTCGTGGACGCTTTAACTCACCAGCTTATGCAGATATTGACTATGTGCGTGATGGTGAAGTGATGGGGGCATTAGAAGCTGCATACAAAGTTAACAATGAGTTGTCTGTTGGTGCACGAACTAACTATAGTGAATTTAGTTACTCCGGCGAAAGATTAAAACAAGGGCAGTTTGGCTTATTTAGCTACTGGAAGCCAACGGCTAATCTTTCTATTTCTTTAAGTGGCGGTATTGGTTGGCACCATCAACAAGAAAATGATTACACCACACCAAAACTGTATGATGGTCACTCACGACGTGCTCACTCATTATCAGGCTCTATGACAACGACATATCGTTTTAAAATGTAATTGTTTATAGGGTAAGGGATAACAGAATTCATCCCTGTATAGGTGCGTGGCTTGCCTGATGGTAAGCCATGTACAAAAATAGATAAAGCTGGCATCCAAGCCTTTAATCTAACAAAACGCCTTCAATTAATTTATTTTGTTAAAATTTCATCACTAGGCATTTATTTTTGGGCCTATCTTGCCTAGACTGTTATTCCTCCTCTATGTGAAAATAATCCTCCATAATTTAGCTACTAATTACATTTTCTTTTATTAAAATGTAAAGTTATATCGTTTTTAGTAGCAAACAAGTTAAAAGACTTGATAAAATAAAAAAAAGCCTTATTTATAAGATAGTTTTTGCAATGTGGTAATTAGATAAAATAGGAACAGTATCAATATGATGAGGATTGCCTTATTCCTGTTAACAAACTTAGCTGTCATGTTTGTGTTCGGGATCATCTTATCTTTAACAGGTATTCAAGGCCGCAGTGTTCAGGGTTTAATGATCATGGCTGGCCTATTTGGTTTTGGTGGTGCATTTGTTTCTTTACTTATGTCAAAATGGATGGCATTACGATCCGTTGGTGGTCAAGTGATTGAAAATCCAACCTCTGAAGTAGAACGTTGGTTACTTGATACTGTAAGACGTCAGTCTGAGCAAGTGGGGATTAAAATGCCTCAAGTTGCAATCTACGATGCACCAGATATTAATGCGTTTGCAACTGGAGCTCGTCGTGATGCTTCGCTGGTGGCGGTGAGTACCGGATTATTAGCCAGTATGAGCCGTGACGAAGCGGAAGCTGTTATTGCACACGAAATTAGCCATGTTGCCAACGGTGATATGGTAACGATGACCTTATTACAAGGTGTTGTGAATACTTTCGTGATCTTTATCTCCCGTATCATTGCTCAATTTGTGGCGAATTTTATTTCGAGCGATGAAGAGAGTGAAAACAGTAACGGAAACCCATGGGTATACATGGGCGTTTCTATGGTGCTTGAAATTGTCTTTGGCATTTTGGCAAGTATTATTACGATGTGGTTCTCTCGCTACCGTGAATTCCATGCGGATGCAGGCTCTGCAAAACTGGTTGGCCGTGAGAAGATGATAGCGGCATTACAACGCTTAAAAACCAGCTATGAGCCACAAGAAGAGAGCAGTATGATGGCTTTCTGTATTAATGGCCGTAATAAGTCATTTAGTGAGTTATTTTTATCACACCCGCCATTAGATAAGCGTATTGAAGCACTACGTAGTGGCGAATATCTCAAGTAAAAGAAACTATTAGCGATAAATAATTTTTAATTATCAGTTTACAAATGCCAGAGACAGAAATGTTTCTGGCATTTTTTATGTATAAAAATAATCAGTTAGAGATTAAATTTTATGCTCCATTGGCATCAAGGTGCCCGTTACCGCCCGATAAAGAAATACCATTCCTAAAGAGCCAAACGAAACGAACAATGAAGCAATCGGCAGTAAAGGCAATGCATCTCTAGGAAAAACGTATGCTAATAGTGGGAAAGCATAAACAGCAGGCACTCTCATCTTAAATATAGACAATAGTCCCCACATTAATGGCATACTCAGTAATGCGACAACAACCCAATGATTTATTATCAGGTATAAGGTAACGCCAATAGTTGCAGATAATGTGAGCACTATTGATTGTTTGATAACCATACGCCAAGAATACATTTTCATATGCAGTGATTCATAAATAACAACAGCAACGGGGGGCAAAACTGCCAAATGTGGATAATTAGCTAAAGAAGCAACAATAATACTTAAGCCAATAATTACTGCATATATTGCCATTAAATTAGGTTTAATTTGCGCTTCACGATTAGAATTAGTTTTTAATTTAGCAAATATCACAACAGCCATTAAAATAAACGTTGTGATAACAATCGAAAAAATAAAAGAAAACTCTGTCGCATTTGTTACGATAGGTAAAAAGCCAGTTGCTAATGCGGGTGCCAAGCTATATTTGAATATACTAAAAAATAGCAGCATACCCATAAGTACTAAAACAAGTTTAGCAATAAAGGGTAAAGTTAATAAATTAATACCAAAACCTAGCAGTGCGGTAACGGTTGGCCATAAAAATACCTTTTCAGGGTGCAACATCCAGTCTTGTTCACGGTAGACCCATAATGCAATAGCCATTGCCGCTATTTCAGGCAATACAATTTCGCGATCATTGCCTAAACTCGCGATAGCTATCATTGCCAGAATAAAAATAAATGCCCCTGAATAAGAATATATCGATTGGCGTCGAGTCAATGTAACATGTTGCATATCAAAGCCCTTAACTATCTTAGAAATCATTAACTATAAAAATGATTAGCTATTACCTTAGGGGAAGGTCAAGGAATAAAGTAGTTAAATATCTTAAGATTAGTGGTTATACCTAATATCAAATCATAAATATGTTCATTTAGTTGATGATTAAGTTATAGCCGGTATTACTTAATTTTAATAGAGCTTATAAACAAAAAGGATAGCTAGGCTATCCTTTTTAGATTGCTGACAAAGTCCTCACTTTTTGCTGAGGACTTTGATTTGTTAATCATTTATTTAACATTAAGTTCAGCTTCTTCTTCCTGATTAAAGATCTCTTTATCTGTTTGGCGCATCATTTGGCTAGTAATAGTACCTGCGGTCATAGAGCCACTGACATTTAATGCAGTACGACCCATATCGATAAGAGGCTCCACAGAAATCAGTAGGGCAACCAGTGTAACGGGTAATCCCATTGCTGGTAAAACGATCAGGGCTGCAAAGGTTGCACCACCACCGACACCCGCAACACCTGCTGAGCTAATGGTTACGATACCCACCAAAGTGGCAATCCAAAGAGGATCGAAAGGATTAATACCGACTGTTGGTGCCACCATAACGGCTAACATAGCAGGATAAATACCGGCACAACCATTCTGACCAATTGTCGCACCAAAAGACGATGAGAAACTGGCAATCGATTCAGGAACACCAATGCGACGAGTTTGTGTTTCGATATTTAATGGAATACTGGCCGCACTCGAGCGACTTGTGAATGCAAATGCTAATAATGGTCCTGCTTTTTTGAAGAATTTAATTGGGCTTAAGCCAGTAAATCCAACTAATAAACCATGAACGACAAACATTAAGCCCAGCGCAACATAAGAGGCAACAACGAAGCTACCGAGTTGAATAATGTCATGCAGATTGGAGCTTGCCACAACTTTAGTCATCAGTGCCATTACACCGTAAGGTGTTAATGCCATGACGATACGGACTAACTTCATGATCCACGCTTGTAAGCTATCAATCGCTGCTAATACTTTTTCACCGCGAGGTTTATCTTCTTTAAGCAGTTTTATTGCAGCCATTCCTAGGAATACCGCAAAGATAACTACACTAATAATCGAGGTTGAGCTTGCACCAGTTAAATCGGCAAATGGATTTTTAGGAATAAAAGATAAAATTAATTGAGGTACAGTTAAGTCAGACACTTTACCTATATAATTATGTTGAATAGCGGCTAAACGCTGCGCTTCCTGTTCCCCTTGAACAAGACCTTCAGCTGTTAAACCAAAGATATTGGCTATAACAATACCGATAAGAGCAGCAATTGCCGTTGTAAATAGAAGTGTACCAATGGTTAGTGCACTAATTTTTCCCAATGATGATGCTTGGTGTAAACGTGATACTGCACTTAAAATAGAAGCAAATACCAATGGCATAATGATCATTTGTAATAGTTGTACATAACCGTTACCAACGATGTTAAACCAAAGGATAGATTCTTTAATAATAGGATCGTGTGCGTCATAGAATGCATGTAACGCCAGCCCAAACACCACCCCAAAGACCAAACCGACAAGAACTTTCTTTGACAGGCTCCACTGACGTTGGCTTAATTTAGCCAAGATGAGTAATAGCACAACAAAGACGAGTACGTTAATAATTAACGGAAAATTCATCTTAACTCTCCAACGAGATTTTTATATATAAATTTGGCGATTGTATGCGATATGAGTTCTTAGGTAATAAGAAAGGATATAACAGCATCAACTCGCTATATGGTAACAGTATTGTTAATAACTTTTTATAATCAATTATTCTTTTATATAGTCGTTTAGTTATAAAAACAAGGAAGATTGGTATAAAAAAGACTAATTAACTATAAATAGATAGAGGAAAGTAGAGAACTGTCAAGGAGAGTTAAAAAGGTGTACGTTTATCGTGGTACATTTGTAACCAGTGATTTATTTGTGTGGGAAGAGAAAAAGTTAGGTGTGGGGGCAGAAATAGTGCACCAACTAAGATGATGACAGAAATAAATCGTTCTCCTTTTTTGCTATTTTTTTTCGCTAAAATCGGTAAGGCAAAACGCATTTTTAGTGGCCATAAAAAAGGTACACCTGATGGTGTTAGCATATCTGCCAGTAGGTGACTTAAGTAACCTAGCAAAAGGGCGTGAAAAAAATCAGCCGAAATCGTGATATAAGGCGCAACTTGTGTTTCCCATAAAATGGCTAAACCACAAAAGGCGAGTAGGCTATGTGTGAAGCCACGATGACCACAGAGTTTTGATAGCGGTAATGAGATTATCCGAAAGAGGCGTCCTAATATAGAGCCTGGATGATCTAAATCTGGTAGTAGTGAACCTAATAAGACAGCAGGGATCATGTGAAACCAATCACCTTGAGCAAGAACGGGGGTTATTTCTAATTTCTGTGCTAAGACGAGTGTTGCAACAGAAAAAAGTAAATGTCCTTCGGCTGTCATTCCTTATCTATGCCTATATGCGGTTTTTACCGCCTGCTGTTCATTTATACAGTGCTTAAGTATAAAAGGTTTTTACAGCAACTAACAGACATAAAAGATAAAAATTGCCTTAATTATTAAGCAATAACAGAAATATTTTATTCGGATGTGTTAAAAATAACCAAATTTTAGATAAGGGATGAGAATTAATATAGAAAAAGGATATCGACAATAAATGATATCCTTCTTTGACATCCTCCACGCCCTAAAGGACGTGGAT
>NZ_KV792006.1:0-72071 GCF_001808035.1 Proteus sp. HMSC14B05
CACCGGTGGTGACCATTCCGGAAGCTGCGGACGGTGTAAATGCTGACGAGCTAAAAGACGGCGTACAGACACAAGTGACTGTACCGGGAGGCAGTGCGGCAGGTGACACACTGACACTCACTATAACTAAACCAGATGGATCAACCGATACTGTTGAACACACACTGACTGCAGATGAAGTGGCGGCAGGTAAAGCCGATGTGACAATCCCCGCAGATAAAGTGACAGCAGACGGTAATTATTCTGTTACCGCAGAAATTACTGATCCGGCGGGTAATACCAGTGGTCAGGGTAAACCTACGGACTTTATGGTTGATACGCAAATCCCAGGCGATACAGACGGTGATGGTGTGGTGGATACAACACCGGTAGTGACTATTCCAGAAGCTACGGACGGGGTAAATGCTGACGAGCTAAAAGATGGCGTACAGACCGAAGTGACTGTACCGGGGGGGAGTGCGACAGGTGACACACTGACACTCACTATTACTAAACCAGACGGCTCAACCGACACCGTTGAACACACACTGACTGCAGATGAAGTGACGGCAGGTAAAGCCGATGTGACTATTCCTGCAGATAAAGCAACTCCGGATGGTAATTATTCTGTTAAAGCAGAAATTACAGATCCCGCAGGTAACACGAGTGGTGAAGGTAAAGCAACGGACTTCACTGTAGATACCGTTGCCCCATCTACCCCTGTATTAAATGCTGAGGATAATGGCTCTGTTTCTGTTGAACTGCCAGGGGATGCCAACAAAGGCGATACGGTAGAAATTACCTTTGAAGATGAAAAAGGGGATAAACAGACTGTAACAATGGAGAAAGGGGATAATGGTTGGACATCTAGTGATCCTAATTTGATCCCAGACAGTCAGGGCAATAACACCGCTATTCCATCTGATAATGTAAAAGATAACAGTGAAGTAACCGCAATAGCTAAAGATCCAAGCGGTAATGAAAGTGCTCCAGCAACAGCAACGTCCAAAACAGATGTGCTACCGACAGTGAGTATTAGTGTTGATACAACATCAGTAAATGACAATGGAGATAAGATTAGTGCTGATGCTTCTGTTTCGGGTGAAATAACAGAAGTTCCTGCAACAATAGAGGACAAGGATGATACTACCGGATTAGTATATACCGTTGCTCTAGATTATGTTGCAGCACAGGATGTGACCGTAACCATAACCTTAACAAATGATGCAGGTCATGCAAGTGCGCCGGATTATTCAACGCTTGCAGGCTCTCAGCATGATGGGAAAATCGCCCTACATGGGGACACTGGTAAAGTAACCTATGATGGAGCTTCAACTGTAACGGTTGTTATTCCTGCTGGATCTAAGAGTGTTTCATTTATAGTTGATCCAACAATGGAAGCTAACCAAAATGCATTTAATGCTGAAGGTATGGAGAAAGTTGTTGCAACCATTACGGGAACATCTAATAACGCTACCGCTGTAACTGATACAGTAAATAATGCAGGTGCTTCTGCTACGGGGGTTATTTATGATGGCAACTCTATTTCATTACGTAATCTGGACGGCGATTTTACACTGAAGTATTCATTATCCTCATCGGTGGCTGAAAATGGGGACTTTGGATATACCATCGGAGTTGATAGCGGTAAAAAAGATCCTAAGCTAACGACAGATTACAATGATACGATTTATGTTGGTTATTATCAGGATGGTAGCGAAACTTCATCATACAGCAATCTTGCTAACTCGCAGGATAATGGACCTGATGGCACAAAAACAGATGGTAATCAAAGTATTACAACTGTTGATTTAGGTGCTGGTGATGACCTGATGGTGATCCGCGGTAATATGTTAACCAATACACGAGTCTATGCTGGTGAAGGTAATGATACCTTTACTATGGACGGCATGAATACAGCGTTACGTTCTATGTATGCTGGTAGTTATCTCTTTATGGAATCTGGTAATGATACCGTTACGATTAAACGTACAGGGGTAACCAATGCTGGTCAAATCTATCTTGGCTCAGGTAGTGATACCTTTACTCAAGGTGATGCCAATGATCAAAATAATACCGAATTGTCCGGTTTATTAGATCTGGGTAGTGGTACTCAAGATAAGTCAAATATGCCAAATGAGTATCTTTCTGTTTATCAGGATGGCAGTAATTTAAGCTTAGGTAATGACAATAACATTGATGCGGTCACAGATGTTAATACTGTCACTATTTATGGTTCTGTCTCCGGTGAAATTTTAGGTGGATATGGTAGTGATAATATCACTATCACTAAAAATCTGACTGGTAATGTTTCTGTTGGTGATAATACAGACACTCTAACTGCTGGGTGGATTTATGGTGGTGCCACTGTTTCTATGGGGGATGGCAATGATACGGTTACTGTCACTGAAGGTGCGTATAACACAACTATTTCACTAGGGGCAGGAGATGATGTGTTTGATGCTACTGCTGGTGTTATGGGGGATTCTGTTAGCGCGACATTAGTGAATGGTGAAGATGGCAATGACACCATAAAATTAGGCACAATTGGTAAAAATCTGACAGTTGATGCGGGTGCTGGCGATGATACTGTGATTTTGACAAAAGATTATGATCCTTCACCTATAGGTAATCAGGGATATATTAATGGGGGAGAGGGAACTGATACTTTAGTCTTATCAGGTACGATTACGGTAAATATGGCCACTAAGACTGATGAAGGTATTGCTAATTTCGAAAAAGTCGATATGACGGTTAACAGTGAGTTGAAAGTGGACAATAGCTCTCAGACTATTAAGTTAACCGCATCTGATGTGTTGGGAATGAATGCAAATTCAACGATTTATATTTCCGGTGATGCTAATGATAAGGTGGATTTAGGTGCCGATGGTGCTGGAGGTTTAGGTACATTTACAGCTACTGCCACTACAACAAAAGCAACCGCATTAGATGGTACTGAACATACTTACACTCTTTATAGCAGTGCAAGTGGTGCTAATGTCTATATTGATAATAATATTATCGATAATGGAGGTGTTATTTAATTATCTGTTGTAATTAAATCTAAGGCTGCTCTTTCGGGCAGCCTTATTATCTAATCATAAAACTTTTATATTTAGATTATATTTTCTTATTAGAGGTAATATCTGTGTTTTCTATAAATAAACTCAAAATAATAACGTTTGTTATTTTAGGAGGTGTATTATTTAATTCACATGCAAACTCTTTAAAGTATATATTAAATAATTCATTAAATAATGCACCGGAGTTATTAGAAGCTAAAGCTGATATAGATATAGCCGTTGCAAAAGTTAATCAGACTAGAGCTCAACATTTTCCCGTAATAAGCGTAACTGGAAATAAATTATTAGGACAATATCATAGAGATAAAAGCGACTATGACAATAATAGTTTTATTCCAGGGTTACGAGGTGAATTAAATATCTATTCTTTCGGTGGAATAGAAAATGATGTTGAACGTAATGAAAAAGAACAACTCTATTATCAATTTAAATATAGCGAAACGAAAGAAAATGTCGCTTACACCATATCAGATCTCTATTTAAAAGCATTGTTAGCTAAAGAATCTATTGCGGTAAAGAAAAAAAGTTTAGATAGACATAATAAGATTATATCTGAATTAAATGTGATAGCCCGTAATGATGAAGGGCGTGTTTCTGAATATGTTCAGGCAGAAGCAAGAAAAATATTAGTAGAACAAGATATTAACTATTATGAAAAAGAATTAATGACAACGTTAAGTACGTTATCAAAATATACGGGTTTCCCCGTTGGTGAAAGCGATCTTGTCAATCCTTTTGATGGAATGACGGTCAGTGATATGTATAGCGAATTCACTGCGGAAAATAATAATCAAAATCCAGCTTATCTCGTGAGTCAGGCTGATATCGATGCTAAAAAAATGGGCGTTAAAGTAGAAAATAAAAAACAATTACCAAGAATTAATTTAACTGGAAATATAACTAAAGATGATCGTCAGATAGGCATTGATGTGACATGGGACATTATTAATTTTTCATCATTATATTCTATTGATGAAAAAGTAAGTCAATTAAACGCGGCACAACAGAGAATGGAGAGAGTGATTAGAGATATTGAAGAAGCAAGACGTTTATCAGTAATTAATATCCAAAAAAGTACTCAAAAATTGAAGATATTAGATGCACAAATTTTATCATCGACAAAAGTAGTCGATTTTTATCAATTGCAATTTAATGTTGCACGCCGTTCTTTGTTAGATGTTTTGAATGCAGAAAAAGAGTTATCTGATGTTGAATTATCTTATGCCACGACATTGAGTGATCTTAGGTACGGGATGCTTGATTATTTGTATGCACAAGGAAAACTTTCGCACTGGGCACTTAATTCACACACTCACTAATAAATTAAGGTAAATATTGTAGTTATGAAATTGATCATAGAAGGTCTTTCTCTTACAACCCAGTTATTAGGCACACATTTATCTGTGGCTACACTGACTGCACATACAATCCGTACTACAAAGATGGGAATTGATTTTTCATCACTGGTTGAATATCTGAAAAGTGAAGGATTTGAAAATACATTATCACAACGATTATTAGATGATATTCCCTCTCTAGCTATGCCAGTATTATTATTATTAAAAAATGAAGAGAGTGCTGTTTTAACCGAAGTTTCATTTGATGAAACTGGACAACGTAAATATAAAATTCAGCAAGTAGATGGTTTATCTATATGGTTAACACAATCTGAATTAAGTGAAAAATATTTAGGTTATTGCTGGTTCATTAAGCCACGTATTACAGAAGATGTTCGTTCAGAATTGCCTGAATATACGATGCCTAAAGCATGGTTTTTTAAAGTTATATGGCGCTTTAAAAAGTATTACTATCAAATCATTCTTGCTACTTTTGTTATTAATTTTTTGGCACTTGTTAGTTCATTATATGTCATGAATGTTTATGACAGAGTAATACCTAATAAGTCATATCAAACACTCTGGGTTTTAAGTATCGGGGTAATTATTGCAATATTATTTGAATTTACAGCTAAAATGCTCCGAGGCCGGTTAACTGATATTGCTGGTAAGAAAGCTGATTTAATTATCAGTTCTGCTTTATTTAGAAAGGTCACAAATCTTAAGTTACAGGAAAAACCTATATCATCTGGCTCCTATGTTAATAATTTACGAGATTTTGAATCTGTCCGTGATTTTATGACGAGCGCGAGTTTATTAACATTAGTTGATATGCCTTTTTTAATTTTATTTGTATCTGTAATTGCGCTTGTTGGAGGCTATTTAGCTTTTGTGCCACTTACTATAATTCCACTGGTTATTATTGTCGGACTTTTAGCTCAGATCCCTTTATCCAAATATATTAATGAATCGATGAAGGAATCATCTCAAAGGCAAGGATTAGCTGTAGAAGCGATTGAAGGCATAGAAACATTAAAAACGAATAATGCCATGAATTGGGCGCAAAAGCGTTGGGATTATTACACAGCAAAAACAGCATCTTCATCAATGAAAGTTAAAAACATCAGTAATTTTGTTATTTATTTTGCAGTAATGATGCAACAGTTAAATACGATATTTTTAGTTATTATTGGTACTTATTTGATTCATAGCGATGATCCTGCAAGTAAAATTACAATGGGGGCGTTAATCGCAACGGTTATTTTATCTGGTAGAGCGTTATCACCATTAGGACAGATTGCGGGTTTAGCTGTGCGCTTTCAACAGGCTTGGGTCGCATTAAAAGGTGTTAATGGCATTGTTGAGCGACCATCAGAACGTGAACCAGCTAGGAAATATATTACGTTAAAACAAATAAATGGAAATATAAAATTCCAAAATGTTTCATTTGCTTATAACCAAGATAGTAGCAGTGTAGTGAAAAATTTATCATTTGAAATAAAGTCAGGTGAAAAAGTTGGAATACTTGGGCGTATTGGCAGTGGTAAATCAACGACTTTAAAATTAGCAGCTGGATTATATCCTGCAGAGCAAGGGAGTATCACACTAGATGATGTCGATATTCGCCAAATAGATCCTCATTATTTGCGTAATCAGATTTTGTTATTAGAACAAGAGCCAAGGTTATTTTTAGGTAGTTTAAGAGAAAATCTTGATTTAGCCCGTATGGATGGCTTCTCTAGTGATCAAGATTTGATTGTGGCACTGAAGCGGTTTGGTTTGGATAAAGTTATTAAAAAACATCCTAGGGGATTAGATATGTCCTTGGGAGAAAATGGGTTAGGTCTTTCTGGTGGACAAAAACAAATTGTTGCTTTGGCTAGAATGACGTTGAGAAATCCCAAAATTGTTTTACTTGATGAACCAACAACGGGGCTTGATCAATATTCAGAAATTCAGGCATTAAATGCCATTTCAGCATGGTGTCGCTCAAAGACATTATTGGTTGTTACTCATCGACCTCAGGTACTGAGTATTGTCAATCGAATAATTGTTGTTGATAACGGCAAAGTTGTGATGGATGGTCCCAGAGATGCGGTTTTACAGCAGTTAGCTAAAAATGAAACAGAAAAACAAATAACTGCTCACTCAAAAAACCAAAATAGATAAGTAAGATTGGGAATGTGAAATGAATGAACTAAATAAAAAACACCTGATGCCTTCAAGTCATACTAAAGAGGTTCTTTCTAATAAGGACTTAGCACTTCTAAATGACTTGCATGCAGCACTTCAGAATGAAAAACATCATAAAAGTTTTATGATGATCACAATATTGCTGATCTTTATGATTATTTTCGTTATTTGGGCATGGAATAGTAATCTTGAAGAGGTAACTCGTGGTCAAGGCAGTATTATTCCTAGCAGTCGCGAGCAGATAATCCAAACATTGGATGCTGGCATATTAAAAAGTATGCAAGTTAAAGAAGGGGATATAGTTGAAAAAGGTCAAGTATTATTAACGCTAGATGATACTCGAACATCGGCTATCTTAAGAGAAAGTGAAGCAAAAGTTGCTAATCTAGAAGCAATACGAGCACGACTTAAAGCGGAGGCTTATTCTACTGAGCTTAGCTTTCCAGAAGGTTTATCAACAGAATTAGTAACTCGTGAAACAACAGTATACAAGATACGTAAAGACGCATTGAAATCAGGAATAGACAATTTACAACAAAGTAAAGCATTGTTAGACCGAGAAATTTCTATCACTAAGCCAATAGTTGCACAAGGTGCAATGTCTGCTGTGGAATTATTAAGAATGGAGAGGCAATCAGCCGATATTCAATTACAAATAGATGAAAAGAAAAATAAATATTTAACTGAAGCTGGGGCTGAATTAGTTAAAACAGAAGCGGAATTAGCTCAAGCAAGGGAAAATATGGCAGGGCGAGCTGATCCTGTTGAACGTGCTTTAATACGTGCACCATTAAGAGGTATTGTGAAAAATATCCGTATTAATACAGTTGGTGGAGTAATTTCAGCAGGGCAGGATATAATGGAAATTGTTCCTTTAGAAGAGCAGTTATTAGTTGAAGCTTATATTAGTCCTCGAGATGTGGCCTATGTACGTGCTGGTATGCCTGCATTAGTAAAATTGACTGCTTATGATTATGCGATTTATGGTGGGTTAGAAGGCGTCGTGACTTTGGTAAGCCCAGATACATTGCATGATCAAAAAAGACCTAGTGATTTAAAACTTAATCAAGATGAAGCTTTTTATCGCGTATTGGTCACAACTCAAAGTAGTCATCTTACGGATAAAAATGGAAAAGAGCTTCCTGTTATTCCGGGTATGATCGCCAGTGTTGATATTAAAACAGGTGAGAAAACGGTTTTCCAATATTTGATCAAACCTATAACAAGAATGAAGCAGGCATTACAAGAGCGGTAATAATTTTTGAGGTCATAACTATCATAGAAGCAGTTATGACCTGTTATCAAGCTATTACCTATATACTATTTATTAAATAAGAAGATTTTACATGGATGTTTAAAGTTGAGTTTTAGTATATATTTTCTCTCACGAAACAGTTTTTAATTCAATATATTATTTAGATGATGATATATTTATCATTTGAATATATTAATCTAATTTTCTGTTATAAATAATAGTTAACTATTAGTTAATTATAAACTCAGTATATTAAGTATAGAGATATTAAATTATTCTATTTTTAGTAATTTCTAGTTCATGTTGAGGAATATCAAACACCTGCGCCATAAAAATAGAGATAAATATATCTAGTGGCTGATTAGAGCAGGTTAGTTTTGCTTGCATTATTGCTCCTTGCCAACCCATCCAGAAAAAAATAGCCATTTGTCTACAATCAATGTTTTTAGATATAAACTTATATTTTTGTGCTTCTAGAAGATAATTTTCTACCTTTTTCTGCCATCCAGAAATCACATTATTCAGTATTTTATAATAGCTAATGGGTAAATTAACAATGTCTTGTATGAGATTACCTACTAAGCATCCTCGTTGCCAATGATACTTTTCCATTTCTGATTTTATCATGTGACAAAATGCTAATAGTCTTTTGGGGAAAGGTAATGCAGTATAAGACAAATAGTTATCTAGTTGCTTAGAAATAAAGTTGTCATAATGTTGGATGACGACTAAACCAAATTTTTCTTTACTACCAAAGTAATAATAAAATGATCCTTTCGGGATACCAACTTTTTCTAATATCTTACAAATGTCTGAACTGATATAGCCTTTTTCAGAAAACATTTCTATACCACTTTGAATAACTATATTTTTTACATCTGTATTAGGACTATGATTTTTGGGGGGACGTCCTCGTTTCGGTTTGGTGATTTCTGATATCATCATTTTGCTATCTCCACGACAGGGGAGCATACAGGTAGCTTATTAAGTACCTGTCAATGCTGATTATTTTGTTGTGAGAAAAGTTCCTCCCGCTGGAATTTTATGCGGGAGGAATATAACGAATAGCGTGTGTTATTTTGTCATTAGGTCTTGGTTTTGTTTCATTTCAAATCGTGGAGAGACAAAACCATATAGTGTCCATCCCAAGAATGTGGCTAATGCCCCCCACATTACAGCGTCTTCACCAGATGAATACAGAGCATAGAAACTATAAATAGCCCCAATAAATGCGATGATATTACTGGTTCTCGCTTTATGAGGTTCCACTTTGGCGACTTTTTGTAAAATAATCATTGCCGCCATAGAAAGGATGTAAGGAATAATATTAGTCACAACTGCTAGATTGACGAGTACATTAAACTGTTTATTTAGTGATGGGCTGATGGTCATCAGTGACAGTGCAGATTGAATAACAACAATAACTAACATTCCTTTTACCGGGGCATCAGCTTTGCTAACTGCAGAAAATATTTTTGGAAAATAACCAGAATCCGATGACGCCTTAAATACTTGTGCGATGGTGAACTGCCAGCCAAGTAAAGATCCACAACAAGACATAATCATTAGCGCCGTAATGATTTTCCCAACACCTGGGGTAAACATTTGGGAGAAGGCTAAGCCAAATGGCGCGGTAGAGTTTGCCAGATCCATATTTGGCACAATACCTGCGATAACATTTGTTGATACGATATAAATAACGGCTGCACCTAATGTGCCACCTAATACAGCAATAGGAACATTCTTTTCAGGATTTTCAACCGCTTCACTATTGGCACAAGCTGATTCCATACCTAAAAATGCCCATAAGGTCATGGCAATAGAAGAGCCTACGGCTTCAAAGAATGGAAAATTATGTGGATTCCAAGAGTTAATGTATTGTTCAGGATTGAACCACCACCAGCCAATAATTGAAATACCCACAACAGGGATGATCACCCACCAGACAGTGATGCTGCTTATTTGTCCGGTGATCCGCGCACCACCAAAATTTGCTATTGTACAGATCCACAATACAACAATCGTTGCAATACAAATACCTAACGGAGTCATTGTCGCATCCATCAGTTCGGCACCATAACCCACAGCAGAAATTGCGATAGCGACATTGGCAATTAACAGGGAAATACCATAGGTATAATTGGCCATAAAATTCCCCGATTTGCCAAAGGCATACTCGGCATACCCTCCCATTCCTCCGCTACGACGGCTAAACATACCGCATTTAGCAAATGCATAGGCCAGAGCCATAGAGCCGACTGCAGTGACAATCCAAGATAAAATAGAAATGGTTCCTACTTCGGCTAGTTTGGTCGGTAGCATAATAATACCGGAACCCATCATATTCACCGCAGTTAATATAGTGAGTTGCAATACACTCATTTTATTTTTTGAAGTACTCATCGTTTTACTCTCCGGCTGACGGAGCATGCTTATTCACACTCCGTCACGCATAAATTAATTAACTCAGTGCTTAATTACATAGCCATATGCCCGCAAACGACCGTCCTCATCATTGCGGATATATACACCTTGTAATTCCGGTGAGAATCCCGGGAATAGATTAATTCCTTCTTCTAGCGCTAGAAAATATTGCTGTACAGAGCCACCCCAAATTTCCCCTGGCACTACACACAGTACTCCTGGTGGATAAGGTAGAGCACCTTCGGCGGCGATACGGCCTTCAATTTTTTCCACGGCAACTAACTCCACCTCGCCACGCACAAAAGCGATATTGGCTTCTTGAGGTAACATACTGACTTGTGGGAAATGTGATTTACGGAACATCTCTTTTTGCAGTTGTTTTACATTAAATTTCACATACATATCATGCATTTCTTGGCACAATTGACGGATGGTGTATCCTTGATAACGTGTTTGGTTGGCATGATATACTGATGGAAGTACCTCTTTCAGTGGGGCATCTTGTTCCAGTAATTGTTCAAAGCGAGCAATTTGTGCGACCAGATGCTGCATTTTCGCCATGCTTTCTGCAGGCGTTAGCAGGAATAATATGGAGTTAAGATCGCATTTTTCAGGAATAATGTTATTTTCACGTAGATAGTTCGCCAAAATGGTGGCAGGAACACCAAATGATTCATATTTTCCTGTTTTGGCATTAATACCTGGGGTGGTTAGTAGTAATTTACATGGATCAACAAAGTATTGATTTTCTTCATATCCCTCAAATGAGTGCCAGCGCTCTCCCGGAACAAAATTAAAGAATCGGAGATCATTGGCAATTTCATCAGTATCAAAATCTTCCCATGCACGGCCATCGATAGTTTCTGGAATAAACGGGCGAATATGTTTACAGGATTGCAGGAGTAATTTACGGGTTTCAATCCCTGTTTTTACGCAATTCATCCATAAACGTTTACCTGACTCACCTTCATGCATTTTGGCATTCACATCCAAAGCTGCAAATAATGGGTAGAATGGACTAGTTGAGGCATGCATCATAAAGGCGTTATTGAGACGTTTATGATTTACATAGCGTTTTTGACCTTTAATATGGCGATCTTTTTTGTGGATCTGTGAGGTTTGAGAGAATCCCGCTTGTTGTTTATGTACAGATTGTGTAACTAAGATCCCCGGATCGTTTTCATTCAGTTCAAGTAGAAGTGGAGAACAATCTTTCATCATTGGAATAAACTGTTCATAGCCCACCCACGCGGAGTCAAATAAAATGTAGTCACATAAATGTCCGATTTTATCGACTACCTGACGTGCGTTATATATTGTTCCGTCATAGGTACCTAATTGGATAACGGCTAGGCGGAAAGGGCGCTTTTCATTTGCACGTGTAGGGGCGACTTCTTTGATGAGTTCACGAAGATATTTTTCTTCAAAACAGTGAGCATCAATCCCACCGATAAACCCAAATGGGTTACGTGCAGCTTCAAGATAAACAGGCGTTGCTCCTGCTTGAATTAATGCTCCGTGATGGTTTGATTTATGATTATTACGATCAAATAATACTAGGTCATCTGGTGCCAATAAGGCATTAAGAACGACTTTATTGGAGGAAGATGTACCATTAAGAACGAAATAAGTTTTATCGGCATTAAAGACTTTTGCTGCATGTTGTTGTGCGGCACATGGGGCACCTTCGTGGATCAGCAGATCACCCATAGAAACATCGGCATTACATAAATCAGAGCGGAATAAGTTTTCACCAAAATACTCGACAAATTGGTTACCTAGAGGATGACGGCGGAAAAATTCACCTCCTTGATGCCCAGGACAATCAAAAGCTGAATTTCCTTGTTCAACGTATTTTTTTAAGCTGCCGAAAAAAGGAGGTAATAGACTCTCTTCATATTTTAACGCTGCAGTTTCTAGTTGTTTATTATATAACTCACTATTTTTTTTATTTAAATCAATTACACCAGTTAATCGATTAATAATATTAGCAGGGATAACTTCATCTTTATTAATAACGGCAAAAATAGGCTGTTCAAAGCTATTTTGTTCAATTAAATTAAGCTTTCCATTCTGAATGTCATTAAGTGAAATAATAATCACGGCAACATCAGAAAAATCAGTATGTAGAATATCGACACATTCACGGTGGGTTGAAATATAGTCAGACATATCGTAGCTGACCGCTATTTTATAACTTTTCATTTTTAATACCTTTTTTTTGGTAAAAAATTCCCGCTGAAATATTAAGTAAAAATATTTCAGTTTTTTTATTTTTATAAATGCGAGTTTTTTCCCTCGATAGAGTGTCGAGTTATAAAAATCACGTTTATATTTATGTCATCACGTATAAAAATAATGTATAGAATGATGGTTTTTATAATTTTAGTAATATGTTTTTAGCAAAATCACCAATAATAAGAACTAATTAACTGCACATTACTATGCATAAAAACCAGGAATATGAATGATCAATAAGAATCCATTATAGTCACATAAAATGTGATTTATAATGGTAAAGAGGTTGACTATCCATACGCTGGTAATATGCAAACCACGTGATGGATGCCAATAGAGAGATTATCTTTGAGCGTTGAAAAGATTAAAATCAAAACATGAACGATGTGAAAACATCATTATATGTGTAATACGTCTTATATGTGGCCAAAATCGATTATTATTTTCCATTTTCGCATCCGTTAATTATTAAGACCTATATAACAACTATAAATTAATATAATTAAACACCCGAATTATACTGTGATATAGATCAAAATATATCATTTTAAGAATAGTTTTGTCTTTAATTAATATGTTGCTTGTTAATTATTTGTTGTTTTGTTTTTAATAAGAGAACTTATAATTAATATAGTCGCTAAGTCTATATTATGAATAGCAATATAATAAATATAAAATATTTTCATTATGAATGTATAGGGTTGGTTGTTTGTATAAATATAATAAATGTTTTTTATTTTGCTTATAAAACTAGTGATAATTGGTGGTCTGATAGCGTTCTTGCTAATCAGTGAATTTAAAAAATTATATGTCACAGTTAAATACATCATCAACACCATTGCCTGCATCACTAAAAAAGCGTGGCTTTTTTACCATATTATTGTGGGATATACCTTGGCAGATTATTGGTTTCACTTTTGTTTAGTTTGGTATTGGAATATATCGGTATTTTCTTCTTTTGGGAGAAAGAGGGAGCGCAACATAGTTACCAAATTATGCTGATTGAACGAACTTATTTTGCTGAGAGTTTTACACAAAGTATATTTGTATTCTCACCAGTGATAACAACAATTTATTGGATCACTGATTTTTCACAAGGGATACAGGATAATTTGCTGAAGATGCCATTATTCGCTATAAAAACGGGTAATGGTGTTACTGATGGGATTAATGTAGGAGCAATAAAAGCGTTCCAAATAGGAGAACAATATTTACTGGCAACATTCTTTGTTTTACAAATAGTGATAATGCGAGTCACTATTCTCGTGCTATCAATTCCATTATTTATCTTAGTGATAATAGTCGCCGTTGTTGATGGTTTGGTCAGACGTGATTTACGTCGATATGGTGCAGCTTATGAATCTAGTTTTGTTTATCATCATGCTAAGCGAATAATCAAGCCCGCAATTTATATCCTCTGTGTATTGTATTTATCATTGCCATTTGCAGTTTATCCGAATTTCTTGTTGTTGCCTTCTATCTTTTTGATAGGGATAGCTATTTCTGTGACAATAGGGTGTTTTAAAAAGTATTTGTAGGGATTATTCCTTTTTATTAATTAAGATTAAGATGCGATGGAGTTGCTGATGCCTGAGTTAACAATACGAGAGTGTGGTGAGGAGGCAATTAGATTAACTAATGAGTTATTTCAACAGTCTGAGCAATCTTTTATGGCATATTTATTAAATGAATCAGACTTAGCATGGTGTATTGCAAGTACTAGAAATTTTCCGCCAGAGAGGCAACTTCCTTGGGATCACGCAGGACAAACATTTCAAAATGATAATGGATTTAGCTTTTGTTTTAAGTTTTTAGATATGCAAAATAGGCCTGCTGGAGCCTGCATTTGTGAATATTGCTCTGATAATGTATTGAATATTGAAATGATTCAGAACTTTCAAATTAAACCATCTATTCTTGATGGAAATACGCTTAAGTTTATGCTTTATACCATAGTGTTTTTTCTGTTACTGACACAAGGGACGGGTGTACGGCTCATGTTTCCTATAAATGAAAGTGTTGCAACATACTATGTTGAAAAACATGGTTTTCAGGATTTAACTGGTGATGGTTCAAAAGAAATACTTTACCGCTCAGCAGAAGATTTATTAAATTGGTTTGAGCAAAATAACCGCTCAGTTGATAGTGAGTGATTTATGAGCGATACTATAATGCAATCAACATGGCAAACTAAGGAGTTGGGTATGGTAACCAGAAAAGGAAAATCTGTTACGCCTGAGTCTTCGTTTTTCCAAACGCCACACATTATTCAGACTAGAGAAGATGGAAGTACTGTTAGTACTGTTTGTAGTCGTAGTGGAAAAGAAGTGACCTTTGTTACTCCAAAAGGAAAAAGGATCAGAGCATCACAGAATGAAGTTTTTAATGCTTTATTGAAATCTATAAAATCAGTAAATCATTCATAAAATAAATAGTTATTGGATACAGAAAAAGAGAGTTTAGACTCTCTTTTTGCATATCTATGGTGTAGCTAGTGGTTTTAATTACAAAATTAATTTCTGATTACTCAAGCTCTTGATATTTTCTTACGGCAACAATGTGTGTTGAAGGATTAGCGACTGCCTAATTGATCTGCTTTAATCAAACAAGACACTTTAATAATGGAATATAATTTAACTATTGAAGTGTTGAATGAAAAAACGAACAAACCGAGTTTATACTCTTGAGTTTAAGCAAGAAGCGGTCGCATTAGTCTCAAAACAAGGTTATAGCGTCCCAAAAGCGGCAGCTTCTTTAGGGATCACCGATAAATTACTTTATAACTGGAAAGCAAAATTCGACGCTGAGCAATCCGGTAGTAGCTTGAATTCCGATGAGAGAGCTGAACTATTAAGGTTTCGAAAAGAAAATAAAGAACTTAGGATGGAGAAAGAAATCCTAAAAAAAGCAGCGCCCTCCAGCTAAAGGAAACCAAGTAACGTTTAAAACGATTAAGCAATTATCTTCTCAGTTTCCCGTGCAGAAGCTCTGTAAGTTAATGAAAATAAGTCGTTCTGCCTACTACGCTTGGCTTAAACGCCCAGCAAAATTGATCACCGCAGAACCAAAGCTATCTTTGAACAGAGTCGAAATAGCTTAGGTTACATAACGTGACATAAACGGTTATGCAAAGAGGGCTTTAGCGTGAGTGCTTATGGCGTTCAAAAGCTAATGGCTCAGCTTGGCCTAGTCGTCACTCAGCGTGTTGCTTACAAAGTCACCACAAAACGCAAACACAGTGATGCGGTAGTCGATAATTTGTTAAATCAAAATGTTAATCTTCACGCACCTAACGAAGTGCGGGCGGGTGATGTGACCTATTTAAAAACAGGGGAGGGCTGGGTGTATTTAGTCATCGTGATGGACTTATACTCATGCCGTATTGTGGGTTGGCACATCGATAAACGAATGACGGCAGATTTAGTTGTGCAGAACAATTAGGGCATGCCAGTATTACATCGACATTAGAATACATTGATGAAAGTGTTGATAACTTGCGAGATATACTTGAAGCGGAATTGATGTGATAAGAATAACAGGAGGAGTATCTAGATTTGACAGTGATTAGGAAAGAAAGTAAAAGTGACAAATAAAAAAAAACAGCCTTGGTATGAGCAAGACTGTTTAGTTTAAGAGTTTTAACATAAAGTGACTGTGCCAAATTATATTATTTTTCAACTCTTGTTTGCCCTCTCAGTGATTTAACTCACTGACGAACAAAAGAAATATGGTGCCCGGACTCGGAATCGAACCAAGGACACGGGGATTTTCAATCCCCTGCTCTACCGACTGAGCTATCCGGGCAACGGGGCGTATTAAACCCGATCTCACCGTCTTCGTCAACGTTATTTATCACAAAACTGTTCAATCGCTGTTTTTTTAATCTCATTGATTAATAAAAGACTCTTTTTTTCACAAAATGAGTAAAAAGAGTACTGAAGTGATTTTTGTTGTCGCAGAGCAATAAAGAAAAAATGTAGCGAAGTGAACAAAAGTAGGGCACTGATAACAAAAAAAGCTTACCCAAATTGATTGGGTAAGCTTTATTTTTAAACATAATAATGGTTAACGATAGTTACGTTGTGCGGTGCTTACCTTTTCAAGATAACGCCGTGATTGGTCGGCCGGATGTTTATTGCGCAATGTCGTATAAACTTCCGTTGGCGCTAAGTTATTAATCATCGCGGCTGCTTTTTTCTTATCACTGTGGAAGATGCGTAAGACACTACCCGCACCACCATTATAAGCCTGTATCACCGCATAGCGACGAGAAACGGGATCTTTAATGTCACCTAAGTAGCTATTTTGTAATATCGAGATATACGCTGTACCAACATCGATATTATTTGCCGGATCAAATAAGTAACTGCGACTTGGCTGCCCTGATTTACCTTGCATACGAAATACATCTCGTCCGGCTGTTGCTGGCATAATTTGCATTAAACCTAGTGCATCTGAGCTACTTACCGCATAGGGGTTGAAGCTGGATTCAATTTGCATAATGGCAAGGATCAGTGAAGGTTCAACACCATACTTGGCCGCGGCTTGTTGTACATAAGGTAAATATTTATGTGCACGTTTATCTAAGTGGTTAGGTACTAAGTTAATAGTGACATACCAAATAGTGTTCAGCCCTGATTGACGTTTTTGTAATTTATTGGCAATTAGATAATCTGCAAATTTATTTGCTCGCCACTCCCAGCGTATAGGCTGCCCTGTATTATCAAGTACTTGTCCTAATAAAAAAGGCTCTGTACTGTGGGGAATATTATTTACATCAGAGTAGAGGTCGATAGAGCCGGGATCTTCTCCCATAAGCAATGTCGTGACAATCGCTTTATGTAATTGGAATTGAGGCGCGTCACCCCCTAGGGTTTCAATAGTGATAGTACCCGCTTCAAAATTAATATGGCTACGAGTTCTATAAGCGTCCGTATATTTTACGTAGTCTTTAGGGCCTGCGATTAATACTTCCTGCATTCCCCAAATCATCTCGATATTATTGGCAAATTGTCCCATTAATATATCGAATGCATTGGTGTCTTTGCTGTAATCAGGCTCAAAAGTTTTAGTGGGTTTACTACTACATGAGATGAGTAGAGGGGCGATAATCAGCAAGAGAAGGATTTTTTTCATGGTCTATTGCATCGCTCTGGTGAATAAAACTCCAGAGCCGTAATGGCTCTGGAAAATGGATATTATTTTTCAGGTGGTGTGTAGCCGTCAATATGAACATCGTGGCCTTCAAATAAAAATCTTACCATCTCTTGTTCTAATAATTTGCGATCGTCAGGATTCATTGTGTTGAGTTTTTTCTCATTGATAAGCATGGTTTGCTTTGCCATCCATTGACCCCAAGCTTCTTTAGAAATCTCATTGAAAATGCGTTTTCCAAGCTCTCCTGGATATAACTGAAAATCAAGTCCATCCGCTTCTTTATTTAGGAAAGTACAAAAAATAGTTCTACTCATAATAAATCCTCAAATATCGCCGGTATTAGCTTAGGCTAATTGTCTTAGTAAATTCTCTACAGGTGCCGCAAGCCCTACGCTTGCCGGGGTTTGTAAGTTATACCAAAGTCCTTGTTGCGCCTCCATCAGAGAGGTAAACGTGGAGAGTTTTACGCAAATTGGTACTATATCTAAATGAAAATGGCTAAAAGTATGTCTAAATGAAATTAATTGCTCAGTTTTGTTATTTTCAAGAGCATGTTCAGCTAGCCACTGTTCTAAAAGCATTTTTGTTTCAAACTGAGGAAAGGCGAACAGTCCTCCCCATATTCCTGCTGGTGGTCTTTTATCTAACCAGACCAGATTATCATATTGTAAAATAAGAAAATAAGTTGTTTTTTCCGGAATAGCCTTTTTAGGTTTTTTCCCCGGATAATCCGCCCAACTATGGTGAGCATAAGCAATACAACCTGTATTTAAAGGGCAAAGTTCGCATTTTGGTTTTGTTCGCGTACAAACCATTGCCCCTAAATCCATCATTGCTTGATTAAAATATTCAACCCCTTTGGTTGGGGTGACTTGTTCACTGATTTCCCATAATTTATTTTCAACTTCTTTTTTACCCGGCCAACCTTCTACAGCATAACAACGCGCTAAAACACGTTTTACATTGCCATCAAGAATAGGGTAAGGCTTTTTTAGTGATAGCGATAAAATAGCCCCTGCTGTAGAGCGTCCCACACCCGGTAAAGCACAAACGTCCTCAAAGGTATCAGGAAACTGTCCTTGATGCTTATCTACAATGTGTTGTGCCGCCTTATGTAAGTTTCTGGCGCGGGCGTAATAACCTAAACCCGTCCATAAATGTAGCACCTCATCAAGTGGCGCTTTCGCTAATGCGCTAACATTCGGAAAACGCGCAATAAAACGCTCAAAATAAGGGATCACCGTGGCAACTTGAGTTTGTTGTAACATCACCTCAGATAACCAAACGTGATAAGGCGTTTTTTCTTGTTGCCAAGGTAATGTTTTGCGCCCGTATTTGTGATACCAGTCGAGTACGACTTGCGAGAACTGCTGTGCTTCCATCATATTTTATTTTTAACTCAGATCTGTATAAGGGTAAGATTGCACCACAGAGAGCATAAACTGTAAACACCCTTAATATTTATCTTATAGAGTGATGCTTATATAGGTGACTCTTGCTAAAATTGGCTATCTTTGGATAATGTCGCTTAAATGTATACTATAACGACATTATAACGTTATTAAGTTAATAATTGGCCTAACGACTGACAGTATTAGACATGATCAAGAATGTAATTTCTCCGGAATTCAATGAAGAAGGGCGTGCTTTACGACGCGTTCGTAGTTTTGTTCGCCGACAAGGCCGTTTAACTCCTCGTCAGGAACAAGCATTAGAAAAGCAATGGCCTATCTTTGGCATTGAATATCAACCGGAACCTATCGACTTCAGTCAGGTTTTTGGACGTAACGCCCCTGTTGTTTTAGAAATTGGTTTTGGAATGGGCGCTTCGTTGGTGACTATGGCAAAAAATTCGCCAGAAAATAATTACTTTGGTATTGAGGTACATGCCCCCGGTGTAGGTGCTTGCCTTGCCAGTGCACAAGAAGAGAATATCTCAAATCTGCGAGTTATGTGTCATGATGCGATAGAAGTACTCAATCACATGATCCCAGATAATAGTTTACAGATGGTTCAGTTGTTTTTTCCTGATCCATGGCACAAAGCGCGTCATAATAAACGTCGTATTGTGCAAGTACCATTTGCAGAGTTAATTTTAACTAAATTAGCGCCAAACGGTGTTTTCCATATGGCAACAGATTGGGAACCCTATGCAGAACATATGCTTGAAGTTATGACAAGTGTTGATGGATATCAGAACTTATCAGAAACTCAGGATTATGTACCACGACCAGAAACACGCCCCGTGACTAAGTTTGAACAACGCGGTCATCGTTTAGGGCATGGAGTATGGGATCTTATGTTTAAGAGGGTAAAATAATGGCTAAACAACGTAGTCGCCGTTTACGCAAAAAAATGCGTATCGATGAATTTCAGGAATTAGGTTTTTCAGTTAAATGGACGTTCCCAGAAAATACCCCTATTGAGGAGGTCGACAGCTTTGTTGATGACTTTATCCTTAATGTGATAGAGCCAAATGGGCTGGCATTTGATGCGAGTGGTTATCTGAGTTGGGAAGGCCTGATCTGTCTACAAAAAATTGGCAAATGTACCGAAGAGCATCGTCAATTAGTAGAAAACTACTTAAAAGAAAAAAATATGCAAGATGTACAGACCTCTGAACTATTTGACGTTTGGTGGGACTAATAAAAAGTTATACATTTTTAGCAAATAATCACAAGGGCATCCAACAGGATGCCCTTGTCTGTCTAGGGAATCAGCTGTGACTACAACGTTATCTAACGCATTATTGTCAGATATATTGCAACAAATTCGTCCTTTAATTGGGCAAGGAAAAGTAGCAGATTATATTCCTGCTCTCGCTCAAGTACCTGCTAATCAACTGGCTATGGCCGTGTATACAGTTGATGGTGAGCTTTATCAAGCGGGTATGGCCGATAAACGTTTCTCTATTCAGTCTATATCAAAAGTACTTAGCTTAACCCTTGCGTTAACACGTTATGATGAAAGCGAGATTTGGCAACGAGTAGGCAAAGAGCCTTCAGGATTACCTTTTAATTCGTTAATTCAGTTAGAAATGGAAAAAGGGCTACCACGTAATCCTTTTATCAATGCTGGAGCGATAGTGATTACGGATATGTTGCAATCGCGATTAAGTGCGCCAAAACAGAGAATGTTAGAAGTTATTCGTGCACTGACGAATACAGCTGATATTTGCTATAACACCGTTGTGGCAAAATCAGAGATGGAACATTTAAGTCGCAATGCTGCCATTGCCTATCTGATGAAATCGTTTGATAATTTTGATAATGATGTTATCACCGTATTAGAAACCTATTTTCACTATTGCTCGATTGAAATGAGTTGTGTAGAGCTTGTTCGTTGTTTTAGCTACTTAGCGAATCAAGGAATATGTGTTGGAAGTAAAAATCAGATTATTACGCCAAGACAAGCCCGACAAATAAATGCGTTAATGTTAACTTGTGGTATGTATGATGGTGCGGGAGAGTTTGCTTTCCGTATCGGTATTCCCGGTAAGTCTGGGGTGGGAGGCGGTATTATTGCTGTGGTTCCTGATGCCTTTACCGTAGCAGTATGGTCACCAGAATTGGATAAATCTGGTAACTCATTGGCGGGGTGTGCTGCCCTTGAATTATTAGCAAACAAAGTAGGGCGCTCAATATTTTAAGTGGCTGTAGACGCCAATAATGCGAATGTTAGGTAAAAAAGTAGTTCAATACGCTTCTAGGAGAGCGATTATGGGATTTAAAAAGTTGGTCGTTGCATTGGTTTTTGTCGCAAGTTCAGCCACTGCTGCACCCAGTTTTGACTGTGCTGTCACGCCAAAAGATGATTTACGTATTACACCTGAATTTGTTGAAGTGACCGGCTCTAATGGTTTACTTGTTATTTATCCCGATGGCACGTTACTGCGCGATGAAAAGAGCGTCACACTAACCCCTGAGCAACAAGCTATTGCGAAAAAATATCAAGCGACAGTTAGGCAAGATATTCCTTGGTTAAGAAAAGAGACGGGAATTAAATTACAAGAGTCAAGAAAAGTACTGGATAAAGTTGTTATTGAAGCCTTTGGGCAAGATAGCCGTATTTTAAAGCGCTTAAGTGACTTAGAAAAAAATCTTAATCAACAAATGGATACTGTTATTTCGCTCAAGCCTGATAATGTCACATTCCATGCTCAAGCGATTAAACAGGTCGAAACCAAAGGGCGAGAAATAATTGAGAGTAGCCTTGGGGGGATGTTGCAAGATAGCATTAATGAATTAGGACAAAAACAATTACTAGCTGCTGCGAGTGGTGATAGGAAAAAAGCCTTAAGTGGATTATTAGGTAATCTTGATGGTTTTCAGCAAATCATCGAAAAAGAGTGGAAGCAACAAGAAGCTTCATTTAATCAATTTGGGCAGCAGGCGTGTAATAAAATCACCCAAATGGAAAACCAACGTGTCGAATTGATAAATTCACTAAACAAATAGCCTTATCCTTACAGTAAATAAGAGTTATAGATTGTTGATTCACAATAGTTGAAAATAACAATGAAAATCATTCTTATTCAATTGACATGTAAAGTAAGCTGTTTAGAATGCCCTGCTTAAGTATTCCACTTAAACAGGGCTAAATTCATGAAAAAGATCCTTGCGTTAGTTACTGCCTCTCTTCTGTCAGTTAGTAGTTTTTCTGCATTAAGTAATACCTCAGTTACATACCAGCCTAATCAAATTGTTGAACAGCAAAATGATAAAGTTGTTATCAAGCACTTATTAGGTGAAACCGCAGTATCTAAAAATCCGTCTAAGGTTGTACTATTTGATTTTGGTCTATATGACTCTTTAGTTGCATTAGGTTTAGCGGATAAAGTGGTTGGTTTACCATTAGGAAATGCACCTGAATATATTAAAGGACGTATTGCGAATGATGTGGCTAATGTTGGGGGAATGAAAGCCCCTGATTTTGAGAAACTCGCTGAGCTTAAACCTGATTTAATTATTATTACCGGTCGTCAAGGCGCTTCTTATGAGAAACTCACAAACATTGCCCCCACGATTAATTTAGGCGCAAATAGTGCGAATTATCTTGATTCAGTGGAAGCGAATATTCAATTAATAGGTGAATTATTTGATAAGCAACAAGCTACTCAAGCACTATTAGCAACATTGAATACAGTGATTGAACAAGCTCAGAAAAAAGCGGCAGGATCAGATAAAAAAATGTTGGTCTTACTGCACAATGCAGGCAATTTAATGCCCAATAACCAAAGCGTGATTTACGATGTGGTTAAAGCGAAGAAAGCAGAATTACCACCTGTTGCTGAAGAAGAGAAAGGCAAACGTCGCGTGGTTACTTCTGAAATGATCGCCAAAGTAAATCCGGATGTTATTTTTATTATCGATCGCAGTGAAGCCATTGGTGCCGGTAAATTAGAGAAAGCCACTTTTGAAAATGATGAAGTGAAAACAACTTCTGCTTATAAAAATGGTGGTATTGTTTATCTGCAATCTGATCTTTGGTATCTCTCTGGTGGTGGATTAGAAAGTCTTACTCAGCAAATTGAAGCGGTGCAAAGTGCACTTTAAAATCAGTGATAGTGGTTATAAGCGCCGATAAATAAATTATGCCCATAGTGTAAATGAACAGTATGGGCATTTGCTTATTAACGAAATAAGTGAATTTTCGTATTAAAGAAAGAGTTCAAGTAATGAATTAAGAAACAGTTTACCGTGGGGCGTTATCTGCCAATGGGTTTCTGTTTCACTGATATAACCTAATGCGAGTGCTTCATCGATTTGCCTACGGATAGTCTCTTGTGCAAGCCCCGTGTAGTCGCTAAAATCTTGCCGAGGAAAAGCTTCTAATAACCGAAAACGGTTCATAAAAAATTCAAATGGACGGTCATCATTATCAACCCAATTTTGCTGGTGAAGATAACGTCCTGCCATAAAACCTTTAGGATGTTTGGTTTTTACCGTTCTCATAATTCGGCCATCGGCAAAACTTATTTTTCCATGAGCACCACAGCCAATACCTAAATAATCCCCAAAACGCCAATAGTTTAGGTTATGTTGACATTGAAAACCTGGCTTACAATAAGCCGATGTTTCATATTGTTGATATCCTGCTGCGGTAAGTAATTTGTCACCTTCAGAAAAAATATCCCATAACATATCATCATCAGGTAATTTAGGCGGACGGGAGCCAAATTGTGTATTGGGTTCAATAGTTAATTGATACCAAGAAAGATGTGGGGGAGATAAAGCGATTGCTTGTTGTAGATCTGAAAGTGCTTGAGATAATGATTGGTCAGGTAAGCCATGCATTAAATCAAGATTAAAGCTACGTAAGCCTAACTCTTTTGCTAGTCTCGCGGCATTTTTAGCTTCATCGGCATCATGAATGCGCCCTAAGCGGATCAGTTTATCATTACCAAAACTTTGTACACCAATGGATATACGGTTAATTCCCGCACGTTGAAAACCGGCAAATCGTTCAGCTTCAACCGTACCAGGATTGGCTTCCATCGTAATTTCAGCATCAGGAGCAACGGCTATGCGCTCTTTTACGCCATACAGTAAATCAGCCATTGATTCAGCACTTAATAGGCTTGGCGTGCCACCACCAATAAAGATAGTTTGCACTTCACGAGAGCCAACATGAGTAAGATCAGCATCTAAATCATTGAGCAGATGTTGCACATATTCCTGATGTGGAACTTCGCCTTTTAAGGTGTGAGAATTAAAATCACAATAAGGGCATTTTTGTACACACCAAGGAATATGAATATACAAACTTAATGGTGGTAACTTAAGCATTCTTAAGTGCATCCAACATTAGTTTTAGTGCTTTACCACGGTGAGAGTATTGATTTTTTTGCTCTCTGGTTAACTGTGCCGCAGTGCAATTTAGCTCAGGGATAAAGAAAATAGGATCATAACCAAATCCACCATCACCTTGCATTTCTTGAGTTAACACACCTTGCCAAATACCATGGAAAATTAGCGGAGTGGGATCGTTTTCATGGCGTAGATAAACTAACACACAGTTAAACTGAGCTTGACGTTTCTCTGCGGGAACATCTTTCATTGCTTCGAGTAATTTATCTACATTTTGCTGATCGGTTGCCTCAATACCAGCATAACGAGCAGAGTAAATGCCCGGAGCACCACCTAATGCATCAACCGAGATCCCTGAATCATCAGCTATGGCCGGTAAACCTGTTACTTTGGCAGCATGACGCGCCTTAATTAGTGCGTTTTCTACAAAAGTAAGACCTGTTTCTTCAACTGAGCCAACACCTAGCTCAGTTTGTGCGACAATATCTAAACCAAAATCAGCGAGTAATGAGGCTAACTCTGTTACTTTACCGGGGTTTCCAGTAGCAAGAACCACTTTTTGCATATTATCTTCCTTAGTAAAGTGTCATGTTGATTAGCCACTGTAAAACATCTACACGTAAATAATTAAGGGCATAAAGGATCAGGATAACAATCATGGCTGAGAAATCTAATCCTCCCATTGCCGGAATAACACGGCGAATAGGGGCCATTAAAGGCTCAGTTAATTGGAAGAGCAGATGATCGATAGGATTACGTCCTTGACTGACCCAACTGAGAATTGCACGGATGATAATCATCCAAAAAATAATCTTACCTGCTGCGGTGAGTAATTCAATAAATGCGAAGGGTAGGACTAAAGAAAACGGAATAGCACCACCTGCTCCGGATAAGTAAGAAGGGAGGATAATTTCTAATAACACTAAAACATATGCCAAGATGACCGAAGCTGTATCAATAGAGCCAATAGAGGGGATAATTCTTCTTAATGGACGCACAACAGGTTGGGTAATTTTAACCACAAATTGTGAAAACGGATTATAAAAATCAGCTCTTACACATTGCATCCATACACGAAGTAGTAGCACGGAAATATAGAGTTGAATAAGAGTCAGAATGACGAAATTTAAAAAGTTCATTAGTTGGCCCTGATGAAATTAAAACTGTTTTTCCATTTCTTGCGCTCGTTTAATCGCCGCTTGCATCGCTAAAGCAACATTCTCAGGTAATTTACCTGCATAGAATTGTGCCAATGCTGCAGCTGTTGTGCCACCTTTTGACGTTACTTGTTCACGTAATGTTGAAAAAGGTAAGCTATTTTGTTTTTCAGCTAATGCAGTAGAGCCACTGGCTGCTTGTTGTACAATAGCTCTTGCTACGTCGGCTGAAAAACCTAAGCGCTCGGCTTCTTGTTGCATAGATTCCATAAACAAGAAGAAATAAGCAGGCGCACTACCCGCAACGGCGATAATATCATTGATAGCTGATTCTTGCTCTACCCAAACCGTCGTACCGACACTTTTCATTAACGCATCAGCAAATTGTTTATCTTCAGGGGTAATAGTGTTTTGAGCAAACATACCGCTTAACCCTTTGCCAACCAGTGCTGGGGTATTTGGCATGATGCGGATCAGTCGTAGCGAAGTGGCTAAATAATCATTATAACGAGAAGCTGGAATACCCGCGGCAATGGTTAGCACTAATTTTTGACTAAAATCGATATGTTGTAATGGCTTACAAACTTCAGCCATCATTTGTGGTTTGACGGCTAATACGATGACATCGGCATTTTCAACAGCACTGATGTTGTCGCAAGTACTCTGTATGGCAAACTCTTTTTCTAAAGGCTCACGTCGAACCTCAGAAGGTGAACTTACCGTAATGTTTTTTGCGGGATAACCACCATTAACCAGTCCTGCAATAATAGCGTGTGCCATATTTCCGGCACCAATAAAAGCGATATTGCGATGTTCCATACTAATTTAACCTCTTTTTTATTTATTGGCGTAATCACGAGCGCCAAAAATGGCCGTTCCAATACGTACCAGTGTTGAGCCACAGGCAATTGCTGCTTCCATATCACCAGTCATTCCCATCGACAATGTATCAATATCGGGGTACTGATTTTGTAACTGTTTAAATGCCTGATGCATTTTCTCTAGTACCTCGACTTGCTTGTTATAGTCATTTTCTGGGGCAGGAATAGCCATTAGTCCGCGCAGTTTGATCCCTGGCAGAATGGATATTTGTGCAGCAAGGCCATCAAGCTCGGTAAGAGAGATCCCTGATTTACTGTTTTCATCACTAATATTTATTTGGATCAAAACATTTAGTGGCGGTAACGTAGTTGGACGTTGATCACTTAATCTTTGCGCTATTTTTAATCTATCTATGGTATGGCACCAGGCAAAATGTTCAGCAACAAGACGTGTTTTATTGGACTGCAATGGGCCAATAAAGTGCCAAACTAAATTTTTGTTTTCAGCAAAATAGCTGATTTTATCTACACCTTCCTGCACATAGTTTTCACCAAATTCAGTTTGTCCACATGCAATTGCTTTTTCGATATCGCTCACAGGCTTAGTTTTACTAACTGCAAGTAGAGTTATTTCGTCTGGAGAACGTCCGCATTTTTGCGCTGCGGTGTCAATGTGAGACCTGACATTGACGAGATTCTGTTTAATAGTATTCATGGCAACTCAGGAGATAATAAGATGAATATGGAAAAATTAATTATATATAGTGTAAAGCATAATGCTTCCGATCTGCACCTTTGTTGTGGCGATGTGCCACGATTACGGATCAATGGCGTACTTTATCAACAAAATCAATGTAAACCTATTACTTCTGATACGCTATTCAAATGGATAACACCTTATCTGACCACAGCGCAATTGCAATTTTTTGGTAAGGAGGGGCAAGTTGATACGGCGATAACTCTTGCTGAGGGGCAGCGCTTACGAGTGAATTTATTTCGCCAACAATTAGGGATATCCGCAGTACTAAGAGTGATAAATTCACAACTCCCGACATTAACATCACTACGCGTACCAAAATCAATCACTGCATTATTAGATAATGTTTCTAATGGACTCATTTTAGTGACGGGAGCAACAGGGAGTGGTAAATCATCCACATTAGCGGCGATGATTGATTATCTCAATCAGCATAAGCGTCAGCATATTCTTACTTTGGAAGCGCCAATAGAGTTTATTTACACCAATAAGCAAAGCATTATCCAACAACGTGAAATAGGGCGCGATGTACAAAATATAGCGAGTGCAATAGAAGCTGCATTACGCCAAGATCCCGATGTAATTATGCTAGGGGAATTAAGAGATCTAGAAAGTATTAAAATGGCATTAATTGCGGCTGAAACGGGGCATTTAGTACTAGCAACATTACATACACAAGGCGTTGTTCAAACGTTAGAGCGTGTCACTAATGTATTTTCATCCAATGAACGACAATGGATCTCGGCACAATTAGCTGGGAGCTTAAAAGCAATTATTTCTCAGCAATTGGTTCCTGCAACACAAGGCGGGCGTGTTGCTTTGTTTGAAGTGATGTATATGACGCAGGGGATTGCACATCTGATCAGAGAAGGGAAATATCATCAAGTGACGACATTAATGCAAACTGGGTTTGAATATGGTATGCAAACCTTCACTTTAAGTCGCCAACAACGTCAATATGAAGGTTTGCTCAATGAGCACATCAATGAAGAAAATTAATACTGCCGTTCAAACCAGCTTTCTAAAATAATAACGGCAGAGGTTGCATCAACACTGCCTTTATCTAAAGAACGATACCCCCCTTGTTCAAAAAGGTGAGCACGGGCTTCTACTGTGCTAAGGCGCTCATCATGTAAGGCGATTTGTACGCCAAAGCGTCCATGTAAGCGATTAGCAAATTTTTTGGCTTGGGTAGTCACTAGCTGTTCTGTACCGTCCATATTAAGAGGCAAACCCACCACCACTAAATCCGGCTGCCATTCTTTAATGATTTTTTCGATTTGACTCCAATCTGGAATACCATCTTTAGCTTTAAAGGAGGCTAATGGCCTTGCTGTCCCTGTAACTTCTTGACCTATTGCGGCTCCAATACTTTTGGTGCCAAAATCAAACCCCATTACCGTTCTATTTGACATTATGCATGACCAGCCGTTGGTGAAATTGTGTGGATATCGATACCAATTAGTTCGGCGGCTTTATGCCAACGCTCTGCAATTGGGGTATCAAAAATGATTTGTGGGGTTGCTTCAACGGTAAGCCAACTATTTTCTAAAATTTCTCTCTCGAGCTGGCCTTTTTCCCAACTGGAATATCCTAATGAGACTAAGGTTTTTTCAGGCTGTCTTGCTGTACCTAATGTTTCTAACACATCTTTTGACGTGGTGATCATGGTGCTATCGCTGATTTTAATACTTGAGCTAAAACCAGAAACAGGGGTGTGTAAGATAAAACCATGCTCTTCCGCTACAGGGCCACCAGACATAACCGGTTTTTGTAAGCTAATCGCACTATCTCTATCTGCTGAGAATATCTCCAACTGCTCTAAGACACTTTCAATAGAGATATCTTCAATCGGCTTATTAATAACTAAACCCATTGCACCGTTTTCATTATGTTCGCAAACATAGACGACCGAGCGTTGAAAGAGCGGATCGCTTAATGATGGCATAGCAATAAGAAAATGGTTGAGTAAATTCATAATAGTAATACTGTTCTCTGATTGTTTTTATTAAAAAACCTAGCCCTATTGATAATGTTTAATATAAGGGCTAGGTAAAGACTTTTAAACCTTAAAACACATCGTTTAAAAATTAGTTTTTCTTGTTAAGGCGAGCTTCAATAGCATCCATTAACATACCTGTAATAGAAACCTCAGGATAAGCTGCTTCAATCTCACGTGCACAAGTTGGGCTTGTAACATTAATTTCCGTTAAACGATCACCAATAACATCTAATCCAACAAAAATAAGGCCTTTTTGTTTTAAGATAGGTGCTACTTGGCGTGCAATTGCCCAATCGCTTTCTGTTAATGGGCGCGCTTCTCCACGGCCACCTGCAGCTAAGTTACCACGGGTTTCCCCTTTGGCAGGGATACGAGCTAAGCAATAAGGAACCGGCTCTCCATCAACCACCAGAATACGTTTATCACCATCAACAATTTCTGGTAAGAAATTCTGTGCCATACAGAAACGGTGACCGTGCTCTGTTAAGGTTTCGATAATAACACCGACGTTTGGATCATCTTTTTTCAGGCGGAAAATAGAGGCGCCACCCATACCGTCAAGTGGTTTAAAAATCACATCACCATGTTTTTCATGGAAAGCGCGAAGGTGTTTGGCTTCTCGAGTGACTAATGTGTTTGGCGTTAATGATGGGAACCATGCTGTAAACAGTTTTTCATTACAATCACGTAAGCTTTGTGGTTTATTAACAATTAAAGTCCCCATATCTTCAGCACGTTCAAGAATATAGGTAGCATAGATAAATTCGGTATCGAATGGGGGATCTTTACGCATTAAAATGGTATCAAGGGAGCCTAACGCAATATCCTGCTCTTGACCAAATTCAAACCACTTTTCAGGGTTTTCTTCTACACTTAACAGACGTGTGTGAGCACGGGCTTCACCTTGATTAAGATAAAGATCGTTCATTTCCATATAATGGATTTCCCAACCACGGCGCTGTGCTTCGAGTAACATGGCAAAGCTGGTATCTTTTTTAATTTTGATGGATGAAATAGGATCCATCACAATACCTAATTTAATCATTATTTCTCCTTTATCCCAGATCGCCGAACCGAACCTGCAAAGCGGTGATTGCGGTGAGTGCTGTTGTTTCAGTTCTTAATACACGAGGACCTAATAAAATATCAGTAAAATGGTATTTTGCTGTCATGGCAATTTCTTCAGGGGATAATCCCCCCTCAGGGCCAATTAATAGTCGTACTTTTTTAACTGGAAGTGGCAAGGTATTAATACTTTGGCTTGCTCTAGGGTGTAAATTAAGTTTTAAGCTATCATCCGTTTGGGCACACCACGCCTCTAATGACATCACCGGCATAAGCTGTGGAATTTTATTTCTGCCACATTGTTCACAGGCTGAGATAATAATTTTTTGCCATTGCTGATGCTTTTTTTCTAAACGACTAGGATCTAGTTTAACACCACAACGTTCAGAGATCAGCGGAGTAATAGTGTTAACACCTAATTCAACGGACTTTTGGATAGTAAACTCCATTTTTTCACCACGTGAAAGTACTTGGCCTAAATGAAGATCAAGTGGGGATTCTCTATCATCCATTTGTCCTTCATTAATCTGCACAATCACTGATTTTTTGCTACTTTCGATAATATCAGCATCAAATACTTGATTGGAGCCATCAAAAAGTGCCAGTTTTTGGCCTTTTGACATTCTTAATACTCGTCCAACGTGATTTGCAGCTTCTTCTGCTAATGAAGTTTGTGTACCTGCACTGAGTGGCTCTGGATGATAAATGCGAGGAATACGCATAACGTGAAACCCTTACGTAAAATGTTAACCATGATAAACAAGATATTGTGATATGCATCATACGCATGCCATTAGCTCATGCAAGTTATCAGGTGGCTTTTTCTATCATTATAGCTGGATTTTATTTGCGAGATTTGTCGTAAAACTTCATGTTTGCAATATGATAAAACAACCATTGCTTGGAAGTAATAGCATTCTATTTTAGAGTCCTAGATTAGGAACTCGCAAATATCAAGGATAGATATTTATGTTATTACCGCAAAACATCATGATTACAATGGCCTTTTTTACCTTTTTAAAAGGGGGTAGCGATTATTTCTCTACCTCTGTTTTAGCACGCCTCTCACCTATTCGTTATCAGCAATTGTGGCAAGTTTATTTAATTATCTGTTTTTATTGGTCTTTTACTATTTCTAATTATTCGTTATTAATATTATTTCTATTGTTTAGTTTTTACCTCTTAACTTTCTCGTTTTTCGATGCAGATTATCTTCAGCTACCTGATAACTTAACTTTTTGGTTACTTTTCTTTGGAATTACGCTTAATTTAACGCCTTATGGCGTGATTTCTTCAACTTGCTCTTTTTATGGCTGTTTAGTCGCAAGCTTGTTTTTTTATAGTATTTATTGGCTCGGTTATTGGATATATCAAGAGACTATTTTGGGGTTGGGTGATGTAAAGCTTTTTAGTGCCATAGGCGCTTGGTGTGGAACAGAACTACTACCTTATATCCTCTTTTTCGCTGCACTATTAGGGATTGTTATTTATATGCTTATTTGGGCTTTTACTAATGTGAAGATAAAGCAGATTGCCTTTGGCTCTTGCCTTGCATTTTCAGCGATAGTTGTTTTAAGAGTAAAGACAATAATAATGTATTGAATAGGCTAATATTTCTTGCTGAATATTAAATAAGAGTGAGGTGTAGAATTTGTCTACACCTTCAAGTCTCTATCATTATTTACTCTATTTTCAGTAAGGTATTACAGCGTTTGTTTTAGAAAAGAAGTCCAACTTTTTGTATCGCCAAAATAATTCTCTACTGGGATCAACTGGTAGGTTTGGTTATCTTCAATACATAGCGTTGGGAAACCACGACCATTTACTTGATGCATTAATTGTTGAGTTTGCTGTATATGTTGAGTTATTTCATACTCATTTACTTGCGTAAATAACGTCGAAAAGAGGGTGATATCAAACCCGAGCTTTTGTACGATAAAAAATAGCACATCTTTATCACTAATATTTAATCCATCAAGATAATAGGCATCTTGTAACGCTTTTAATAACATGACATCTCTATCGCCCATTTTTCTTGCTACCAATATCGCTGCAATTGGCATCAGTGAGTTTAATGTCATCTCTGTATTGGCGAGGTTATTGCGGTATTGCTGACTAAAAACTTGCCCCGATAACTGGCTAATACGTTCATCGATAGGGGTAACATGCTCTTTCCATGCATCGCCCCCTGTCACTTTTCTTGTCGGGGTAAATAATCCCCCACCATGTAGTGTTAGTACATGTGGGTATTCGTGACTCACTACTTCAATAAGTGGGGCAATGCCGTAGCACCACCCACAAAGTGGATCGTAAATATAGTGCAGCTTTTTAGTGCTATTTTCTTGGTTCATATGGCTTACTGAGGCCATTTCATCTCTCCTTTAAGGACTTTTGCGCTAAGCTCTAAACTCGATTTATCTGCTAAGTTAGGATAACTTTTTTCCATCGCCGCAATAAATTGTTCTGAGTTTTGAGTTTCAGCGAGTTTAGTTTCTGCCTCTTTAAGGTAATTCATTGTGAAATCAACAGAACGCATATCATAATTGCTTTTTGGAACATAATGTCCTGGAATAACCGTTTTAGGTGATAACGTTTTAATCTGTTGTAACGCTTCTAGCCAATATTGGCGTTGTGCTTTAGATTGAGTATCTGCTAGCCACACATGAATATTTTCAGACAGTATTACCCCACCCATAATAGCATTCAGTTTTGGCACATAAACATAGGTTCTTTCTGGAGATTGGCTATCTAATCCTTTGATATAGAGTTTTTCACCTTCAAGAGAAAAACTATCACCAGTAACGACTTCAGGAATGATAACTTTTTTAGGGGCATTGTCTTTGAGGACAGGCCCCCAGTAGGCAAGTTTTCCTGCTTGGGTTTCATTAATGATTTTGACGGTGGGAGCTGAGGCAATCACTTTAGCATTTGGAAATGCTTCAGTAATGACATCTAACCCAAAATAAAAATCGGGATCAGAATGGCTGATATAGATATAAGTTAAGTTTTTCCCTGATGCTTTAATTTTATCGACTAAGGCTTGAGCATCATTTTTTTGGAATTGAGCATCGATTAAGACAGCATCTTTATCACCATAAATGATTTCAGATGAAACAGGGAATACACTGGCATCACCGGGATTGTAGATATCTAATGTTAACTCTGTTGCCATAACAGAAGTGGCGAAAAACGCAGTAGTTGCAAGTGTTAAAGGAAGTAATTTTTTCATCTTTATTTTCTCCATCATGTTGATGCGTTCTATAATAGGTTGCATGAAATGGGAGAAAAACCCTGTTTTGGTGAATACATTGTTGCATAAATCGAGCAAATAATATGGACAAAATTAAAGCATCAGAAGTTTTTGTGACCATCGTTAAGCAAGGTAGCATGATTAAAGCTGCTGATTATCTAGGTATGTCTAGAGCAATGGTGACGCGCTACCTTAATGAAATGGAGGAGTGGGCTGGGGTGCGTTTGTTGCATAGAACAACCCGTAAGCAGAGCCTGACTTCCGTGGGAGAATTAGTTTATCAACAAAGTTTACAACTGCTAGAGATGGCCGAGCGTATTCCCGCGAATATTCCCAAAGAGAGTCACCAAATCAGTGGGCTGGTGCGTATTACAACGGCACAATCACTCGCTAATTGTGCATTATCTGTGGCTATAACTGAATTTATACAACTTTATCCTCTTATTGCAGTCGATTTGCAGATATCTAATCAGACAGTCAATCTTATTGAAGAGCGTATTGATATTGCATTGCGTATTACCAACCATTTAGAGCCTAATCTGATAGCCCGCCCTTTAGCAAAATGTCTTTCTGTGGTTTGTGCTCATAAAGATTATTTAGCTAAACATAGTATCCCTAACACGCCGGATGATTTGACTTATCATCAATGTCTCACATATCGCTTTTTTGGCAGTAGCTTGTGGGAGTTTAGTTTAGGTGATGAGCGTTATTCTGTTCCTGTAGGTGGTAATTTAAGTGCCAATGAGTCTGTTGTGTTATTGCAAGCCACTTTGCAAGGTGCCGGAGTCTCCTTACAACCTTACTGCTCAGCAAAACCCTATCTTGAACGGGGTGAGTTAGAAATTTTGTTAGCGGATTATCAGCCACAGCCTATGGGAATTTATGCCGTGTTAGCGAGCCGACAAAATATGCCCGCAGCCGTGCGTGTTTTACTGGATTTTCTGGTTGACTGGTTTGCTTCTTCGCCTCATTGGTTGTCATTATCGGGTGAACGCGTGAGTTAATTGTTTTGGGTAATTAGCTAAAGTGGTTTTCATCACATCAATAAAATAGCGCACAAGTTGTGATGAGGGGCGATGAGATGGTGTGATCAAACTCACCGTAAATGGAATGGTAAAACTCAGTGGCCGTATACAGAGATCACTATATTGATAATCAAGGGCGGTAATAGGGTTAACGATAGAAACACCAATGCCTTTACTCACCATGGCACAAATTGAGGCCGCACTTTGTGTTTCCATGATCAATTGTCGAGTGATCCCCTGTTTAATAAACATAGCATCAATAAGTTGTCGATAACTATCATTAGCAGATAAGCTGATAAAACGAGTTTGATGAAAGTCTTGTGGCTGCAGTAATGCTTTTTTACTTAACACATGAGACTTTGGCAAAATAGCGACTTCATTTAACGTTAGCAGTGTTTCTTGTTGGGTTCCGGCAGGTGTTTGTGTGTGCTCTGTTAGCCCTAAGTCATAATGTTGTGCAGATAACCACTCCTCTAATAAAGGAGACTCCTGTGGCACTATCGTTAAATTAACCTCGGGATATTGGCTGAGAAATTGTTGGCAAATTGAGGGTAATAGTGATTGAGCAAATGCCGGTAAACAGGTGATATTTAATTCCGCTTGATGAAAATGGCGAATACTATTGGCTGCGGTAATAATGCGATCAAGTCCATAATAAGAGCGCTGTACCTCTTCAAAAAATCTTAATCCCTCCGTGGTAGGTTGTAGGCGACCTTTAATTCTATCAAATAGCTTAAATGACAATAGCTGTTCAAGACGTGATAGTTCGCGACTGACTGTGGGTTGAGACGTTTTCAGTAAATCTGCCGCTTCGGTTAGGTTTTGTGTGGTCATCACTGCATGAAAAATTTCAATATGTCGCCAACTAAATGGAGTTTTCATAAATGTTATCCTATATCACAGATGAATAGACTATAGCTAATTTGATATTTTTATTCCCGCTTTAATTGCTTAATAATATTTTTATTCACCCTACATTGCTGAGTAAAAAATGATGACAATATCCAACAATGCGATCCTATCTCAATTAGCACAAACTTATGGCACGCCATTATGGATCTATCAAGGTGAGACTATTTCTGAACATATTGAGCAATTAAAAGCCTTTGATGTGGTTCGTTTTGCACAAAAAGCCTGCTCTAACATTCATATTTTACGGTTAATGAAACAGCTGGGCGTTAAAGTTGATTCTGTCTCACTAGGTGAAATTGAGCGGGCGTTGGTTGCCGGTTTCCAAGGTGGTCGAGAGCGTAGTGAAATTGTCTTTACCGCCGATTTACTCGATGAAAAAACGATTGAACGTGTGGTTGAATTAGATATTCCGGTTAATGCAGGTTCTATTGATATGCTTCGCCAACTTGGAGAACGTCATCAAGGGCACGCGGTGTGGATAAGAATAAATCCTGGGTTTGGTCATGGACATAGCCAAAAGACCAATACAGGTGGGGAAAATAGTAAACATGGTATTTGGTATGAAGATGTGCCAGAAGCATTAGCGGTGATTAATCAATACAATTTGAGTTTGGTTGGTTTCCATATGCATATTGGCTCAGGGGTTGATTATCAGCATTTAGCGAGTGTCTGTGATGCAATGGTTGAGCAAGTACTCACCTCTAATGTTGATATCAAAGCCATCTCGGCCGGTGGGGGATTGTCAACACCTTATCAGCAAGGAGATAAAAGAGTCGATTTAAACCACTATTTCTCTTTATGGGATAGTGCTCGTCAACGTATAGCGCAACACCTTGGGCATGATATTGAACTGGAAATTGAACCAGGACGCTTTTTAGTGGCTGAGTCTGGCGTGTTAGTGTCACAAGTAAGGGCGGTTAAGTCGATGGGAAATCGTCATTATGTGCTGGTGGATGCAGGGTTTAGTGATTTAATGCGCCCAGCTATGTATGGTAGTTACCATCAAATCACATTATTAGATAAATACGGCCAATTAAAATCTAGCGAGTTTCAACAAGAAACCATAGTTGCAGGGCCTCTTTGTGAATCTGGTGATGTGTTTACCCAGCAAGAAGGAGGAATGGTTGCTCCTCGTTTATTGCCTCCGGCAGAAGTTGGTGATTACTTAGTTATTCATGATACGGGGGCTTATGGTGCATCAATGTCATCTAACTATAATAGTCGTCCCCTTATTCCTGAAGTGTTAATTTCACAGGGCATACCTCAATTAATTAGGCGTCGTCAAACCATTGAAGAGCTATTAGCGCTAGAAATTAACCTGTAATTTTTACTACTCCTCCCTGTGTTAATCATCCTCCAATAAAAAACACCTCATTATTAAATTAAAATAATGAGGTGTTGTATCCGTGTTTCAGTCGTTAAATAGCAGACTATTTATTGATGAACATAACGGCATAATTAGGCTGCTTTATCTGTTTTTATTGTGTCAGTTGATGACTTTTTTGCCGGCACCGCCAAGGCATCAAAGTCAAATTCATCCACATTAATACTACGTAAACGGCTTTGCTCCGCTTTACGTAAGATATCTGCTTCTTCGGGAGTCACTCGTTTATCAGCTAAAGCTTTATCCGCTAATTTATCTAATTGAGTGAAGCTAAATTTCTTTTCATAGAGTCGACAGATACGTTCAAACAGTGGCTCTGCGGCTAAAATATCGAGCAGAGCTTCTTCCATTAAACCATGAGGATTGTGCTCACTGGGTGTGAGGAATTGCCCTTTACCAATACGATCACGGGTTTCAGAAGGTTGTTGGATAATTTGAGCCACCTTACTATCTAATTTATCTGAAGGCAGTTTCTGCACTTTACCCAGAGGGAAAATAATGGCGCGCAGGGCTCCTGCAACAAAACGATTTGGGAAATTGCGTAATAGCTCATCAATGGCATTTTCTGCTTGGTATAAACACTCTTTAATACTCCAGTGTACCAGTGGTAAATCAGCGGTATTACGACCTTCATCCTCATAACGTTTTAGCACCGCAGAGGCGAGGAAAATATGACTTAAAATGTCGCCAAGCCTTGCAGAAATACGTTCACGACGTTTTAAACTACCACCTAAAACCCCCATGGCAACATCAGAAAGTAACGCCATGTTGGCACTGAGCCGGTTAATTTGTTGGTAATAACGACGAGTTTCATCTTTTGTTGGCGCGGTACTTAAGCGACCATTAGTGATACCTAACCAAAGGCTACGTAATGTATTACTGGCAACATGGCCTAAGTGACCAAATAAGGCATGATCAAAGTCGTGTAAGTTGTTATCTCTAGCCGCTGCAATTTCATCTAAAACATAAGGGTGGCAACGAATAGCCCCTTGTCCATAAATGATCATGCTACGAGTGAGAATATTAGCGCCTTCCACCGTAATGGCGATGGGGGAGCCTTGATAAGAGCGAGCCACAAAGTTAGAAGGGCCAAGACAAATCCCTTTCCCACCAACAATATCCATTGCATCAATAATCCCGCGTTGCGCTCTATGGGTACAATGATATTTTACGATAGCAGAAAGTACGGCAGGCTTTTCTCCTAACATAATACCTGTGGTTATTAAGGTTGAAGCTGCGTCCAAGAGATAAGCATTACCAGCAAGGCGCGCTAATGGCTCTTCAATTCCTTCCATCTTACCGATAGGAAGCTTAAACTGACGACGAATTCGAGAGTAAGCACCTGTTGCCATTGCTGCACTTTTTAAGCCTCCAGTGGAGTTAGATGGCAGTGTGATACCACGACCGACTGAAAGACATTCCACCAGCATTCTCCAACCTTGGCCTGCCATTTTTGGACCACCGATAATAAAATCGATAGGAACGAAAACATCTTTACCACGAGTGGGACCATTCATAAAAGGAACATTGAGTGGGAAATGGCGATGACCAATTTCTACCCCTTTTACGTCGGTTGGAATTAAAGCACAAGTAATACCGGGGTTTTCATCATCACTCAGTAGATGGTCTGGATCGCGAAGTTTAAAAGCGAGTCCTAATACTGTGGCTATAGGTGCTAAAGTAATATAGCGTTTATTCCATGTGAGACGAATACCAAGGACTTGCTCACCTTGCCATTCCCCCATACAAACCACACCACTATCAGGGATAGCGCCAGCATCAGAGCCTGCTTCAGGGCTGGTTAATGCAAAGCATGGAATTTCATCACCTTTGGCTAAACCAGGTAAGTAACGTTTTTTCTGCTCATCAGTACCATAATGTTGCAATAACTCACCTGGACCTAATGAATTAGGTACACCTACAGTGATGGCGAGAATACCAGAAACACCTGCGAGCTTTTGCAGTACACGAGATTGTGCATAGGCAGAAAACTCTAATCCGCCATACTCTTTTTTGATAATCATCGCAAAGAAGCGATGGTCTTTTAAATATTGCCAAATCTCAGGAGGTAAATCAGCTAGCTCATGTGTGATTTGGAAATCATTGGTCATGCGACAAACTTCTTCAACTGGACCATCCAGAAAAGCTTGTTCTTCAGCGGTAAGCTGTGGTTTAGGATAATTGTGAAGTTGTTTCCAATCTGGTGCTCCACGGAATAATTCACCTTCCCACCATGTTGTTCCCGCATCAATGGCCTCTTGCTCTGTCTTAGACATAGATGGCATCACTTTTTGGAAAGCCTTTAGTGCAGGGGCTGAGATATATGCTTTGCGAATAGAAGGAAGAGTGAATGGTAATAATATCAATGCAACGGGCAGTAATAGCCAGTAGCTCCAGATATTGGCTAAACCCATCACGAAAGTATAAGCAATAAGTAAGATACTGCTTACTACAAGGCTGTATTTTCGGTAACTAAGTATACCGATGAGAACTAAGAAAAGCACAATACTGAGTAGGGTCATAATAAAACTCCTGTATTTGCAAGACATCAGAGGTCAGACCTGTTATTTGTTATTTAGATCTAATGCAGTCACCAAGTTTTAGCAATATTTTTACATTCTAATTACAATGTAGCTCACAAATTATTCGTAAATGAGAGAAGTTAGCATTTGTAGGTAAAGAGGTGCTTCTTTCGTATCATTGGATCCGTTACACTGAGAAATAGATATTTTTTGATCCCTTTTCTGGAGTAAAAATCCTATGTACCAAGATCTTATTCGTGGCGAATTAACTGAAGCGGCAGATACACTCTCTCGTTTTTTACAAGATGATGCGAATATTGAAGCCATTCAAAAAGCAGCTGTATTATTAGCAGACTCATTTAAAGCAGGCGGCAAAGTTTTATCCTGTGGTAATGGGGGATCACACTGTGATGCCATGCATTTTGCAGAAGAATTAACGGGGCGCTATCGTGAAAATAGACCCGGTTATCCTGCTATCGCAATTTCTGATGTGAGCCATATTTCTTGTGTGAGTAACGACTTTGGTTATGAATATGTTTTTTCACGTTATGTGGAAGCGGTAGGTAAAGAGGGTGACGTATTACTGGGGATCTCAACTTCCGGTAATTCAGGCAATATTATTAAAGCCATTAGTGCCGCTCGTGAAAAAGGTATGAAAGTTATTACTCTAACAGGTAAAGATGGCGGAAAAATGGCAGGGAGTGCAGATATTGAAATTCGTGTCCCTCATTTTGGTTATGCCGACCGTATTCAAGAAATCCATATCAAAGTTATTCATATTCTGATCCAGCTGATTGAAAAAGAAATGGAAAAATAACGATATAGTAATATTGCCTTATATGAATAATTAAAGCGTGAGTAAGTAGGAGCGGGCGATGTGTGAATTGTTGGGCATGAGTGCAAATGTACCCACTGATATCAATTTTAGTTTAAGTGGCCTCATTCCTCGTGGTGGTAAAACTGGCCCTCATAAAGACGGCTGGGGTATCACCTTTTATGAAGGATTAGGATGTCGTACATTTAAAGATCCACAAGCTAGTGCCGTTTCACCCGTCGCTCGTTTTGTACAAGAATACCCCATTAAATCACATGCTGTCATTGCGCATATTCGCCAAGCTAATCGAGGTAATGTCAGTTTAGAAAATACGCATCCTTTTACCCGTGAACTGTGGGGTAAAAATTGGACTTATGCTCATAATGGACAACTTAAAGGTTATCAATCACTGGATACAGGGCGTTTTAGAGCGGTAGGACAGACTGATAGTGAAAAAGCCTTTTGCTGGATATTAAATCAGCTTGAAAAGCGTTACCAGAGAACACCATCTAATTGGCCGGCGGTCTTTCGTTTCATTGCTATTTTAGCTGATCAATTGCGACACAAAGGTGTGTTTAATATGTTGTTATCCGATGGCCGGTTTGTTATGGCATATTGTTCAACTAATTTACACTGGATAACCCGTAAAGCTCCTTTTGGTAAGGCCAAATTGCTGGATCAAGATATTGAAATTGATTTTCAGCAACACACTAAAGCGGATGATATTGTGTCGGTAATATCGACATTACCCTTAACAGGTAATGAATCTTGGCAAAAAATCCCTGTTGGTGAGTTTGTTTTATTTGATCGTGGGTTGCGAATTTTGTAACCATTTACTATCGATACTTTTAGCTAAATTTAACGTGGAAATAGCCTCACGATTATTCACCAAATAGCGACCGTTTTTTACACTAATTGCTGGGATCTTTTTGTATTCTTCCACATATTGGTAAGCAGGTGCTAACTGTTGCCAAAAATCCATATTGGCAGAGTATTGGAATTTTTTCATATTTTCGGCTGTCATTTTAAAAGGGAAAATATGAATATTAATGCTCTGTTGGCCATTTTTCAGCGCAAGTTCGGCATATTGGTAGATTTCATCCATCACAGTATCGGTCATTGCATAGCAGCCCACTGATTTACAAGCACCGTGGATCATCAAAAAATCACCGGTATAACCTTGCTCTTGATCGTATTGATTAGGAAATCCTAGGTTAATTGCTCGATAAAACCGACTATTTGGGTTAAGCTGAGTTTGATTAACTTGATAAAAGCCTTCGGGACTTTTTAAATCACCTTGATATTTCTTCGGACCTAATCCTCCCGAATAGCTACAAATGGGATAAGTACGTATTTTCTCTAATTGTCCATCCTGTTTTTCTATATACAGTTCTAGTAAGTTTTCTTCTTTAAATATTTGAATATAGATGGGCTCCCCTGTACTTTTTTTAACAGGTTTGATAAGAAATTTTGAACTATTTTCAGCATTAACAAATAATGAGGTTAATATTATTGTTAAAAATATGATTAATTGTTTTGCGTGACTGGTCATGGTTTTATCAAAAAAAAGGCTTAAAATTTGTTGATAAACTAGATTGTAGATTGCAATGAAGCAATCAATTTGTAAATTTAAATCTACTATGGTTTCTTTTCTATTACAAAATATTCTGTATAAAACTTAATCGTTGGTCGAGAAATGTGATATTTTAATTCGGTTTATGCGAATTGTTAACGTTTCAGTCAAAATAATATTCCCATTTGCTTGAGCTAAATCACTCGAATAGTCAGACAGGCTGAAACTGAGATGATAAAATTCAGATCGGCAGAATAAGAGAAAATAGTAACAATTATCGGAGATAAATAACTTAGGGTATCAAACTACCTTAAGGTGTTTTTATTACAGAGTCGCTACATTTTCGGGGTGAATTTGTAGCTTAGGGTTTAACTGATAAACTTGTGCAAATCTTATGATTAAAATTAAAAAAGGACTCGACCTCCCAATTGCAGGAGCGCCTGCCCAAGTGATAGAAGACGGACCCGCGATTCGACACGTAGCTTTGCTAGGTGAAGAATATGTCGGAATGCGTCCTTCTATGATGGTTTCGGAAGGTGAGCATGTTAAAAAAGGGCAGGTTCTTTTTGAAGATAAAAAGAACCCCGGTGTAATATTCACAAGCCCTGCGTGTGGTAAAGTTGTTGCCATTAACCGCGGTGAGCGCCGTGTACTTCAATCCGTTGTTATTGAAGTTGACGGCGATGAAGAAGTCACTTTCGACAGTTATGATAGCTCATCACTTTCAGAATTGACCCGTGAACAGGTAGAAACAAACCTAGTAAATTCAGGTTTATGGACAGCGTTAAGAACACGTCCATACAGTCGTTCCCCTAAATTAGGAACCACGCCGGTGGCAATTTTTGTCACTGCGATGGATACTAATCCATTAGCGGCAGATCCTACTGTGATCATTGAACAAAACGAGCAGGCTTTTAACGATGGTCTGATTGTTTTAAGTAAATTAACAGAGGGTAAGGTGCATGTTTGTCATGGTGAAAAAGCACCGGCAAAACTCAATGATGGACAAATTAGCTATAACCAATTTGTTGGCCCTCATCCTGCGGGATTAGTGGGTACTCATATCCATTTCTTAGAGCCAGTCAGCGCGAAAAAAATGGTATGGCATCTTAACTACCAAGATGTTATTGCGATAGGGTATCTCTTTACTACAGGCTCTTTATATACCGAGCGTGTTGTTGCATTAGCGGGACCTCAAGTTAAAGCCCCTCGATTATTACGTACCTGTTTAGGTGCTGATCTTTATGAATTAACGAAAGATCAATTAGTCGATGGTGATAATCGTATTATTTCTGGCTCTATTTTATGGGGTTGGAAATCGGACGAAGCGCATCACTATTTAGGCCGTTTTCATAACCAAGTCTCTGTATTACGCGAAGGTCGTGAAAAAGAGTTATTTGGTTGGGGTTATCCAGGTACTAATAAATTCTCCATTACACGTACCACAATTGGTCACTTCTTAAAGAACAAACGTTTTGCATTTACAACCACAATGAATGGTGGTGAACGTTCAATGGTGCCAATTGGTAACTATGAGCGTGTTATGCCATTAGACATTATGGCAACACATTTGTTACGTGATTTGATTGTCGGTGATACTGACAGTGCTCAAGCATTAGGTTGTTTGGAATTGGACGAAGAAGATTTGGGATTATGTACTTATGTTTGTCCAAGCAAATATGAGTATGGCCCAGCACTGCGCCAAGTATTGACCAAAATTGAGCAGGAAGGGTAACTCATGGGGTTGAAAAATTTATTTGAAAAAGTAGAGCACCATTTTGAGTCCGGTGGTAAATACGCCAAGTGGTATGTACTCTATGAAGCGGTCACAACGGTTTTTTATACGCCGGGTACGGTGACACGTAATGGTTCGCATGTACGCGATACCATCGATCTAAAACGTATGATGATCCTTGTTTGGTTATCTGTTTTCCCAGCCATGTTCTGGGGAATGTATAACGTTGGTCAACAAGCGATCCCTGCTCTTAATCAGTTGTATAGTGGTGCTGAGTTACAGCAAGTGATTGCTTCTGATTGGCACTATGCACTTGCACAGTATTTAGGTGCATCATTGACACCAGATGCTGGGTGGGGAAGTAAAATGCTCCTTGGGGCAACTTACTTTTTACCTATCTATCTTGTTGTATTTGCGGTAGGTGGTTTCTGGGAAGTGTTATTTTCCCTTATTCGCGGACATGAAATTAACGAAGGTTTCTTTGTTACTTCTATTCTGTTTGCGTTAATTGTGCCACCCACATTACCATTATGGCAGGCTGCTTTAGGTATCACCTTTGGTGTCGTAATTGCAAAAGAGATTTTTGGTGGAACAGGACGTAACTTCTTAAACCCCGCATTAGCAGGGCGTGCTTTCCTCTTTTTTGCTTATCCGGCACAAATTTCAGGTGATCTTGTTTGGACTGCCGCTGATGGTTTCTCTGGTGCAACCCCTCTCTCTCAATGGTCTGTTTCTGGTCAAAGTGCATTGTTAAATAATGTCACTCAGCAGCCTATTTCTTGGATGGATGCATTCCTTGGAAATATCCCTGGTTCTATTGGTGAAGTCTCAACACTGATGATCCTAATTGGCGGCGCAATCATTTTATTTGCTCGTATCGCATCATGGCGCATTGTTGCCGGTGTGATGGTGGGTATGATTGCAATGTCATATCTGTTTAACTTGATTGGTTCTGACTCTAATCCATTATTCTCAATGCCTTGGCACTGGCACCTCGTATTAGGTGGCTTTGCATTTGGTATGATGTTTATGGCAACCGATCCGGTATCAGCTTCATTCACTGATAAAGGCAAATGGGCTTACGGTATTTTAATTGGCGTAATGGCTGTGCTAATCCGTGTCGTCAATCCGGCTTACCCAGAAGGAATGATGCTAGCAATCTTATTCGCCAACTTATTTGCACCGCTGTTTGACTATGTGGTTGTTCAGGCGAATATTAAGCGGAGAAAAGCTCGTGGCTAAAGAAAAAAACAAAGATAGCGTCGGAAGAACGTTCCTCGTTGTATTTATTCTATGTCTTGTTTGTTCCGTGGTAGTGGCTGGCTCTGCTGTTGGACTTAAATCTAAGCAAGAAGAGCAAAAGCTACTGGATAAACAACGTAATATTCTAGATGTTGCTGGTTTATTGGTGCCTAAGATGAGCGCCAGTGAAGTACTCAAAGTTTACGATACACGCATTAAAGCTAAGATTGTAAACTTCAAAACTGGCGAATTGACAGACAGTAAAGGCGACTTTGATTTAAATAGCGAACTACGTAGCGATGAAACCTCTATCGCACTATCACCTGAAGAAGATATTGCAAAAATTCGTCGTCGTGCCAATACCGCAGAAGTTTACTTTGTTCTTGATGATCAAGGTAAAACCCAAGAAGTGGTACTGCCCGTCTATGGTTCAGGCCTATGGTCGGTCATGTATGCCTTTGTTGCGGTAGATATTGATGGTGTAACAGCGAAGGGGATTACCTATTATTCTCATGGTGAAACGCCGGGGCTAGGTGGAGAAGTTGATAATCCGCAATGGAAGGCACAGTGGAAAGGTAAACGCTTACTGAATGAAGAAGGTGTGCCTGCTATTAAAATCGTACGTGGCGGGGCATCAGATAGTCCTTATGGTATTGATGGCCTTTCAGGTGCAACCTTAACCTCTAACGGCGTTCAACATATGTTCGATTTTTGGTTAGGTGATAAAGGTTTCGGCCCATTCCTGAAAAAAGTTCGTGAAGGAGAGATCAATGGCTGATACAAAAGAGATCAAACGCGTTTTACTCGGGCCGTTGTTAGATAATAACCCGATTGCCTTACAGGTATTAGGGGTCTGTTCTGCATTAGCAGTAACAACCAAGCTTGAGACGGCATTAGTAATGACCATTGCGGTAACATTAGTGACGGCATTCTCAAACTTCTTTATTTCACTGATCCGCAACTATATCCCCAGCAGTGTACGTATTATTGTGCAAATGGCGATCATTGCTTCATTAGTAATCGTGGTAGACCAAGTTTTACAAGCGTACGCTTATGAAATATCTAAACAGCTTTCTGTTTTCGTTGGTCTTATCATTACTAACTGTATCGTGATGGGACGCGCTGAAGCCTATGCGATGAAATCACCACCTATCGAAAGCTTTATGGATGGTATCGGTAATGGCCTAGGATATGGGGTTATCTTGATCCTTGTTGGATTTTTACGTGAGCTATTTGGTTCAGGTAAATTATTTGGCATTACGGTGATGGAATCTATCCAAAACGGCGGTTGGTATCAACCTAATGGCTTATTCCTATTAGCGCCAAGTGCTTTCTTTATTATTGGCTTGCTAATTTGGGGATTACGTACATTAAAACCTGCACAGGTTGAAGAGGACTAATTGCCATGGAACATTATATAAGCTTATTTGTTCGTGCTGTTTTTATTGAAAATATGGCACTGGCGTTCTTCTTAGGGATGTGTACTTTCCTTGCGGTATCTAAAAATGTAAAAACAGCATTTGGATTAGGTATTGCGGTAACCGTTGTTCTGGGGCTTTCTGTACCTTTGAATAACTTGGTTTACAACTATGTACTACGCGCAAATGCATTAATGGAAGGTGTTGATTTAAGTTTCTTAAACTTTATCACTTTCATTGGTGTGATTGCGGCTCTGGTACAGATCCTCGAGATGATTTTAGATCGCTACTTCCCTTCGCTATATAACGCATTGGGGATCTTCTTGCCACTGATCACTGTTAACTGCGCTATTTTTGGTGGTGTGTCCTTTATGGCACAACGTGACTATAACTTTAGTGAATCTATTGTATATGGTTTCGGCTCTGGAATTGGCTGGATGTTAGCTATCGTATTACTGGCTTCTATTCGCGAAAAAATGAAATACGCGGATGTACCGTCAGGTATGAAGGGATTAGGAGTTACTTTTGTCACCACAGGGTTGATGGCATTAGGTTTCATGTCCTTCTCTGGTGTTCAGCTATAAAGGGTGAGAAGAACTCATGGATATAATTATTCTAGGTGTTGCGATGTTTACCCTGATTGTTTTGGTGCTAACTGCATTGATTTTGTTTGCAAAATCAAAGTTAGTCAATACAGGGGATATTGAAGTTGAGGTGAATGGAGATCCTGAAAAAAGTTTCCATGCGCCAGCCGGTGATAAATTACTCAACGTATTATCAAACGAAGGTATTTTTATCTCATCTGCATGTGGTGGTGGTGGCTCTTGTGGTCAATGCCGCGTAAAAGTACTTGAAGGTGGTGGAGATATTCTTCCTACTGAGCTTTCTCATATTAATAAGCGTGAAGCTAAAGAAGGTTGCCGTTTAGCTTGTCAGGTTAATGTTAAAAATAATCTGAAATTAGAGCTACCCGAAGAGATCTTCGGGATTAAAAAATGGGAATGTGAAGTTATCTCAAATGATAACAAAGCCACGTTTATTAAAGAGTTGGTATTAAAAATTCCTGAAGGTGAAGTGGTACCTTTCCGTGCTGGGGGCTTTATTCAGATTGAATGTCCTCCTCACACAGTGCGCTATGAAGATTTTGATGTTCCTGAAGAGTATCGTGAAGATTGGGATAAATTTAATTTATTCCGCTATGTTTCTGAAGTTAAAGAGACCACAGTGCGTGCATACTCCATGGCGAACTACCCTGAAGAGCATGGCATTATCATGTTAAACGTGCGTATTGCGACACCGCCACCACGTAATCCTGATGTGCCACCGGGAATTATGTCATCTTATATTTGGTCATTAAAACCGGGTGATAAAGTGACAATTTCAGGGCCGTTTGGTGAATTCTTCGCGAAAGAAACTGATGCGGAAATGATCTTCATTGGTGGTGGTGCTGGTATGGCACCGATGCGTTCACATATTTTTGATCAGCTAAAACGCTTACATTCTAAACGTAAAATTAGCTTCTGGTATGGTGCTCGTTCTGTGCGTGAAATGTTCTATACAGAAGATTTTGATATGCTGGCTAAAGAGAATGAAAACTTTACTTGGCATGTTGCGCTGTCAGATGCATTACCGGAAGATAATTGGACGGGTTACACCGGCTTTATTCACAATGTGCTCTATGAAAACTACCTTAAAGATCATCCAGCACCAGAAGATTGTGAATTCTATATGTGTGGACCACCAGTGATGAATGCTGCGGTGATCAAAATGCTTAAAGATTTAGGCGTAGAAGATGAAAATATTATGCTGGATGACTTTGGTGGTTGATTTTTCTCATAAAGTAGATAAAGCATAACAGTATGAAATGACAAGCGCCCACTAATGTGGGCGCTCATGATCAGAAGAGAGATATATGTTAAAAAGAAAGATGATGCATGGGATCTTGATGCTATGTGCACTGGTTTTCTTATCAGCCTGTGGTGAAAAACAGCAGGTGTTAGAAGGCGAAACGATGGGAACTTACTATTCAATTAAATATGTTCCTAGTAGTGATTCACCTTCACAAAGCGTCTTACAAACAGAAATCGATCGTATTCTTGAAGAAGTGAACGATCAAATGTCAACGTATCGTCCTCAATCTGAATTAAGTCGTTTCAATCAAAGTCGTGAAATTAATACGCCATTCCCAGTTTCACCCGCTACTGCTAAAGTCGTTAGTGAAGCGATACGTATTAATAAAATTACGGATGGGGCTTTAGATGTTACTGTTGGGCCTTTAGTCAATTTATGGGGATTTGGCCCAGAAGGACGTTTTACTCATCAACCTTCAGCCGATGAACTAGCTAAACGTAAAAAATGGACGGGAATTGATTACCTTGCAGTGGAAGGTAATACATTAATTAAAAAAATACCTGAGCTTTATGTTGATCTCTCTTCTATTGCTAAAGGTTACGGTGTTGATGCTGTTGCCGAATATTTGATTTCTCAAAATATTACCAACTATATGGTTGATATTGGTGGTGAGGTGAGAACACAAGGTGTTAATGGTAATGATAAACCTTGGCGCATTGCGATTGAAAAACCTGCTAATGATGGCACAACACAGAGTGTACAATTAATTATTGAACCGGGTGATAATTCGATTGCGACATCGGGGGATTATCGTAACTATTTTGAAGAAGATGGCGTTCGTTTTTCTCATACGATTGATCCTACAACAGGTCGCCCAATCAAACATAACCTTGCTTCTATTACCGTAATTGTACCTACTTGTATGAGTGCTGATGGTTTATCAACAGGGTTAAATGTTCTGGGGCCTGAAAAGGGCTTAGAGGTAGCAAATAAATTAAATATTCCTGTTTTTATGATAGTTAAAACTGAAAATGGGTTTGAAGAGCGTTATAGTAAGGCATTCGCCCCATTCTTGAAAAAGTAGAATTTAAGGAGAGAAGGTTATGTTAAAAATATTTCTTTTTGCCTTCATCTTGTTCTTACTGGCATTCTTTGGAATGGCTTTAGGATATATTGTTAAACGTAAAAGTATTCAGGGCAGTTGTGGTGGTTTAGGCTCCATTGGTATTGAGAAAGAGTGTGATTGTCCTGAACCTTGTGATGCTCGTAAAAAAAGAATGGTGAAAGAAGCTGCTCGCCAAGAGCTATTGCAGAAAAACCGCATCTTATAATTTGGTTATCGATGCATTTTTTTGCTAACGATGGATTTATCAAGTAATAGCTAAAATAAAAGAGTGACGTATATTTTATACGCCACTCTTTTTTGTTTAGAAAAATCGCTTTCAGATAAGGATATTAAGCTTTTTAATAGCGTGATTAAGTCGCTGCTACTTCCAAGGATAAGGGTTACTGCCTTCCCACTCTAATACTTCTTTTTTCGCTTCATCATAAGAATAGCCATAATGCTCTTGGAGTTTCCCTATCAGTTGCTCTCTGGTTCCTTCAATAATATCCAGTTCATCATGGGTGAGTTTTCCCCATTTTTCTTTCACTTTTCCTTTAAATAAATTCCAGTCACCAGAAGCTTTATTATTTAACATCTTATTCCACCTAACTTATTTCTGTTTATTGACACTATTAAGTGTAGAAGAGAAATGTATTAAGGTAAAAAAGCGCCAATGTCGCAACGATGTTTACTCTTTTCTGAATGCTTTTATTTTAGCTGGAGAATCAACCATAACTGCATCAGCACCTAATTCTACTGCTTGCAAATAATCTTTCTCAGTATTGATACCGAATAAAACGATATGCGCATTACCCCCCGCACGAAAACAAGACATCGCATCTTTGTCCCAACTTAATACAGCCGCTGAACGAGCTTCACCTAAGGTATATTTTTCAACCACCTCAACTTTTCTGTGCAGTTCAAGGCCATACCAACGTGTGATATCAAGATTTTCTGGCAGTAAACAGATATGCCCCATAGTAATATTGGCTAAGATATCGCGGGTAACATCACGACTTTCAAAGCGTTGTACGTTATCAGGTAACGCATCTAAAAAAGCACTATTGGTAGAATAAACACGCGTTCTCTCTAACGCATTATGTTTGCTTAATACCGAAGCTAATGCTTTGCCTTGTATAACGGGATCGGCATCAGGTGATTTTAAGTCAATATAGAATTGTGTTTTAGGAAATTGAGTCAGAATATACTCCAATGTCGGGATAGTAACTCCTTTATTGCGATATGGAAATTGTTGTGCTTCCCCATATTTATATCCTGCATCCCATTGCGCCAATTCTTTGGCAGTAAAGGTTGAAATTGCCCCTTGCCCATTAGTGAGGCTTTTTAGATCATTTGGGCGATAAAGAACAGGGACATTATCTTTAGACAGTTGAACGGTTATCCAAATTGCATCAGCTTGATTGCTTAGTGCTGTTTTGATAGCAATTTCGGTATTTTCAGGTGCATCCGCTGTGCCACCTCTGTGTGCAATAATTTTAGGAGAAGCCATAACAAATACTGAGTAAAAGAGGAATGAAATTGTAATAAATATTTTGATCATATAACTCTATTTCCTTGTTTTATATTTTATTTTCAAATAATTACGATAAAAATAAAAAGAGCAGAATAAGTTAAAAGTAATCTATCATTACTGTGTGACATTTCTATAAACAAACGTACTTAATTAAAATAATAATCACTAATATCACTTAAAATAGGTATAGATCAGGGAATAAAAATTGTAGTTAATGGTTATTTACTGTATATTTAAACAGTAAATAGCGTGAGGTGATTGTATGCGGAAAATTATTCATGTCGATATGGATTGTTTCTATGCTGCGATTGAAATGAGAGATAACCCTACATTAAAAGAGATCCCTATTGCAGTCGGTGGTAATGCTTCTCGTCGAGGTGTTATCTGTACTGCTAATTATCCTGCTCGCCGTTTTGGTGTCCGTAGTGCCATGTCAACGGCTACGGCATTAAAATTATGCCCTCATTTAAAAGTATTGCCCGGTCGCATGGCATTATATAAAGAGACTTCAGCTAAAATTCGTCAAATATTTGCCCGTTATACAGATTTAATAGAGCCGCTTTCATTAGATGAAGCTTATCTTGATGTCTCTGATAGCAAACACTGTCACGGCTCTGCCACATTGATAGCGCAACAGATCCGCCAGCAAATTTTTGCTGAACTTAACCTCACGGCTTCCGCCGGTATTGCGCCGATTAAGTTTCTCGCCAAAATAGCATCTGATTTAAATAAACCGAATGGACAATATGTGATCACCCCTGAACAGATGGATGACTTTATTTTAAAATTACCATTAAATAAAATTCCGGGAGTAGGAAAAGTCACCTTTGCTCGATTACAAGAGATGGGATTAGAAACCTGTGCTGATGTTCGTGGTACGGATGTTATTTCCTTAGTGAGAAATCTAGGTAAATTTGGGCAAAGCTTATGGGAGCGTAGCCATGGTATTGATGAGCGATTAATCAATCCTGAACGTTTAAGAAAATCTGTTGGTGTTGAGCGCACACTGGCTGAAGATATTGATTCATGGGATGAGTGTTTAGCATTGCTTGATGGATTATATGATGAATTAGAAAAACGATTAAGCCGAGTGAAACCTGATCTTAGAATTGCGAGACAAGGGGTTAAATTAAAATTTGATGATTTTCAGTTAACCACCCAAGAGCATTCTCATCCTATTTTAGAAAAAACGGATTTAATTGATATTGCTTATCAGGCATGGCATGAACGTCGAAATGGCAGGGGAGTAAGATTAGTCGGTTTTCATGTCACGTTGCAAGATCCACAAATGGAACGACAACTTCTTTTAGCATTATAAGTATTAAAAAACCATAGCGAGCATCAAGGCGCACTATGGTTAATGTATTTAAATATACTTTTTAATTAATAGATGATCACCAGCGGTAATTTATCGTTGCTGTCATGGTTCTGCCAATGCCATAAAAACAGGCAGTTTCACCAGCACAAGAGGCAACATAGTGTTTGTTGGCAATATTATTCATATTTAGTTGAACTTCAGCCCCTTTTAAAGAGGAGGATAATTCGCCTAAAGAATAACCTACCATGGCATCATACAAAGTGACTGCAGGTACACTAATCGTATTTTTAGTATCGCCTTGAGATACACCGATATATCTCACACCAAAGCCCGCTTTAGCACCATTAAATAGCCCTGATGTTTCATCATACTGCCCCCAAAATGATGCCATATGTTTAGGAACCCGTGGTAATTCTTTTCCTTGTGTACCTGCGGTGATGGTTTTTCTCACTTCAGTATCGGTATAAGCATAGCTACTAATAAATGATATATTTTCAGTTAATTGGCTATTAATTTGCGCTTCAATACCACGGCTTCTAATTTCACCTACTGGCTCAAAATAGGCTTTTTCAGCGTTATAGTTAGTCACATTACGTTGTTGTAATTGGTAAATGGAGAGTGTTGCTAATGTCTGTTCATTTGGGGTGAGGTATTTTATTCCTGCTTCTAATTGACGTCCTTCACTTGGCTCAAATGGTGCACTATCCGGAGCTCTTCGTGTCTGTAAATTAGGTTCAAAAGAGGTGCTATAACTAATATAAGGTGAAATACCATTATCAAAGGCATAGAGTAGACCCACTCGACCGGTTAGCTTCTGATCGTCTTGTTGGTCTTTGCTGTTTTTGATGTGATCATAGGTACGAACTTGCGCCCAATCTTGGCGTAATCCCCCTAATAAGATCCAGTTTTTCCATTGGATCTGATCTTGCAAATAGATCCCTAACTGGTCGTGTTTTTGTAATTGATTTGTCACGGGTTTTTGTAAACTGATATCAATAGGATAATGATAATTAGGATTTCGCCAATCCAGATCATATTCTGGGCCCATCGCTTGCAATAAATTGTCTTTATTTTTACTCCATTGATAATCAATACCTATAATTACTGTATGCGCTAATTTTTCAGTATCAAAATCAGCTTGTAGTCGAGTATCAATACCAAATGTATCTGTTTCTCGTTTTTCTTGTTGAGCTCGGCGTTCAAGAATATAAGGGTTATCTTTTCTTAATGAACCAAAAACAAGATATTTATATTTTTGTTTGATATGGCTATAACGGGCATTTTGGATCAATTTTAATCTATCATTAAATTCATGCTCAAATTCATAACCAACGCCATATTGTTGACGCCATGATTGGTGATAATCAGCATTATTTACATTGAAATCAAATGGAATGGTGCCTTCGGGTGTTTTTTTGACCGTACCATAAGCTGGCAAAAAATTACGGTATCCCGCTTCGGGCTCTTGTTGAATAAAACTTAATAACGTTAAACGTGTCTGCTCATTTGGCAAAAAAGTGATGGCAGGGGCAAGGGCAAATCGTTCTTCTTTATAGTCTTTAATTTGAGTATGTTGTGTTTTTGCTAATCCATTAAGGCGATAGAGAATACGATTATCATCACTTAATGAGCCTGCAAAATCAAAAGCTGTCTCTGCTAATTTATCATTTCCTACACGTGCTTGAATATGATTAATGGTTGTTGAAGTGGGTCTTTTGCTGGTCATTGCCACAAGACCACCTGGATTTAATTGACCATATAGAACAGAAGACGGGCCACGGATCAGCTCAACTCTCTCTAATAGCCAAGGGTCAATAGCTCCTGTAGAAGATGAGGCTCCCATACCATAACTAAGTCCATCAAGAAAACGGGGGGCATAGCTATATCCACGAATAAAGATTTCATCATTTCGGTTTGAACTGCCGCGATATTCAGTGAAAACGCCAGGTGTATACCGCAATGCTTGAGAGACAGAACTGACATCTTGCGCATCCATCTGGTCACGTGTAATGACACTGATTGATTGTGGTGTCTTATCTATATCACTAAGTATTTTATTTGTTGATAGTGTTTTTGTTGCCACTAAACCTGAAATTGGTCCTTGCGGATCTTGTGAGGGAGATGCGGTAACAATGATTTTATCAGGTAAATTTTGTGTCATTGCGGCATGAATTTGTAACGATAACAGACTGAAGGGGAGAGTAAGTAATAGGTTGGTAGCAATAATTTTTTTAGACACTGTTGATCCCTTTAAATTTTTAATTTTTCTTTACCTAAAATGCGGTAATGGTGAAAATACCATTATGTAAATATTAATACTAATGATAATTATTATTATTCTATAAATTATTCTTATTAGTATTAATTTTTTATTACAAAATAGTATAAGAATTGGCTTTTATAAGGTGGGTTGGGAATAAGTTATAGGGAGATAAAATAACAAAAAACCCGCCTATTAAGCGGGTTTGATAACTGTTTTTAAGTAGAATTATTTAGCCGGGATCGCTTTTAAAATAGCTGTCAGTAACTGCCAGTATTGGCCTACACTCTTAATGTGTACTCGCTCATCCGGTGAGTGTGCACCGCGAATAGTTGGCCCAATAGAGACCATATCCATATCTGGATAAGGTTTTTTAAATAGACCGCACTCAAGACCTGCATGGATCACCATAATATTTGGCACTTTATCAAATAGTTGTTGATAAGTGTCGCGTACTAAGTGCATAACCGGTGAATCCGCATCAGGTTTCCAGCCAGGATAACCACCTTTGGTTTCGATATCTGCTTGAGCAAGTTTGGCTAATGCTGTCAGCATGCTAACAACATAAGTTTTACCGCTATCAATCAGAGAGCGAATTAAACATAGGATTTCTACTTTATCGTCAACAATACTCACTACACCGACGTTTAATGAGGTTTCAACCACACCTTCCACATCATCACTCATGCGAATAACACCATTTGGCATAGCATTAAGTAAATTGATGGTGCGAGATTGACAATCAGCAGTAAATACTGGTTTTTCGGTGCTAGTATCTGTTAATTCGATAGCTAGATTTTTTTCAGCAATGGCTAATTCACTTTTTAATAGCGCTTCAAATTCTGTGGTAATGCTATTTAATTGAGTCGCTTTATCCGCAGGAATAGCAAAAATAATATGCGCTTCACGAGGGATAGCATTACGCAGTGTACCACCATGGAAATCAATTAATTTTAGTGCTAATTCATCCGCATGTTCAGCAAGGAAACGCGCTAATAATTTGTTTGCATTACCTAAACCTAAATGAATATCACCACCTGAGTGGCCACCATTTAGGCCTTTTAGTACCAGTTTTTTGACGATATGGTTTGCAGGAATAGCTTCATAAGTGAGGTCTACCGTGGTTTTAACATCAATACCACCGGCACAACCCATATAGATTTCGCCTTCTTCTTCTGAGTCTGTATTAATCAGAATATCCGCTTGTAACCAACCAGGCTGTAGTCCAAAAGCACCATCCATTCCAGTTTCTTCTGTCATGGTTAACAATACTTCTAAGGGGCCATGTTTAACAGTATCGTCAGCTAATACAGCAAGTGCAGAAGCCATACCAACACCATTATCTGCACCTAATGTGGTGCCTTTCGCTTTTACCCATTCACCATCAATATAAGGTTGGATAGGATCTTTGGTAAAGTCGTGTTCGGTATCGTTATTTTTTTGTGGCACCATATCTAAGTGCGCTTGTAAAACGACTGTTTTACGATCTTCCATACCTTTGGTGGCAGGTTTACGGATTAAAATATTTCCTACCGCATCGCGCTCAACAGATAAACCTTTTTCTGTCGCCCAAGCCATAATGTGGGACGCTAAGGCTTCTTCATGGTATGAAGGGTGTGGAATTGAACAAATTTTTGCAAAAATATCCCATAATGGTTGTGGGGATAGAGTAGATAGTTCAGACACGATGGATCTCCTCTAACAGCATCTGTGTTATGAATAGCCTACCGCTTTCTTAAGGGTTAGCTTTATTATTCTGAGCGTTATTCGCCAAATATAATTGAGAATATCACTTTCTTTTGATGAATGCGTCATTCTCTTACGTATCTATCTAATAATTTGGATTTCTGTGTTGGTGTTCGCTTTTTTATTGCGTATTTTTTAGACAAAAAAAATACATATCAGGAAAAATGAGGATTATCTCGACCATTTTTATGTTTTCTCTGGTTTTTGAACGCCCAAATCACTATAATCTCGCGCAACCTTTTTTTCCGCAAAAAAGCTTCTCTCGAATTTCAAGTAGCTAGGATCACAATATTATGAGCGAAAAATATGTTGTAACGTGGGATATGTTGCAAATACATGCCCGTCAATTGGCACAACGTTTGTTACCAGTCGAACAATGGACAGGCATTATTGCCGTCAGTCGTGGTGGATTAGTTCCTGCCGCATTACTTGCTCGTGAATTGGGTATCCGCCATGTGGATACTGTCTGTATTTCTAGCTATGATCATGACCATCAACGTGACCTCAAAATCTTAAAAAAAGCAGAAGGTGATGGTGAAGGTTTTATCGTTGTTGACGATTTAGTTGATACAGGTGGCACCGCAAAAGTTATCCGTGAAATGTATCCGAAAGCACATTTTGTCACTATCTTTGCTAAGCCAGAAGGGCGTCCGTTAGTTGATGATTTTGTGGTTGATATTCCACAAAACACCTGGATTGAACAACCTTGGGATATGGGCGTTATGTTTGTTCCCCCTGTTTGTGATAAAAAATAATTTATCTTAATCAGTTAATCCAAATATATTGATAAAATCCTCGTTTATTGAACTGACCCCAGTTCCTATGCGAGGATTTTTTATATCGGCTTTATTTTTGATGATCTTACGCTTTTCCTATCTCTTCGTGCTGATGTTGATCTGCTATTCCACTGTAGAAGTGAAATCCATGTTATGATATGAGCAGAATTTTGAGCCTCATTATACGATACACACTGATTTGAAGAGTGATATGGCAAATAATACAAATCTTTCTGAAACGTTATTTAAACCTCGTGCTAAACATGCGGAAACCTCAACGTTAATACAGTACACACACCCTAAATCTAATATTGATTCGTACTCTGTACTTAATGGGATGAGCCAGCAAAATTGGTATCGCACAATTCAACGTCTACAGTGGATCTGGCGAGGTATTTCCCCCATAGAGATCGAAGAAGTATTAAGTCGCATTGCTATTTTTGATGCGCCACGCAGTGATGATAAATTTATTGATACAGTTGTTGGTTATCGACGTGGCAACTGGTCATTTGAATGGTCTCATCAAGCAATGATTTGGCAACAAAAAGCGTTACGAGAGACCTCAGAGGAAGCAGCCGCTGATTGTTGGTTACGGGCGGCAAACCTTTATAGCATTGCTGCTTATCCATTTATTAATGGCGATTTTCTTGCTGATCAAGCTGTAGTATTGGCGATGAAAGCTTTTGAAAATGCCATGAAATTCTCTTCATTTGAAGTAAAAAAACTGACATTTAAATTAACAGGTAAAGGAACTACCAGTGGATTTTTACATCTACCTAAAGGGTGTAAAGGGCCTTACCCAACAGTCATTTTTTGTGGTGGATTAGATAGTTTACAAAGTGATTATGTTAACTTTTTTAGGCGCTACTTATCACCAAAAGGTATCGCGATGTTAACCGTAGATATGCCATCTATCGGTTATTCTGTTAAGCAGAAACTCAGCGAAAATACCTGTCAATTGCATGGCGATATTTTACAGCAGTTGGGAGATATTCCATGGATTGATCACACTCGAGTGGGCGTAATGGGATTTCGGTTTGGTGCCAATATTGCGGTGCGTTTAGCCTATCTTTATCCAAAATTGATTAAAGGTGTTGTGGCATTAGGGCCATTAATTCATGCCTTTTTTACTCAAGCGGAATTACAGAAGAAAATCCCCATTATGTATCTTGATGTACTGGCGAGCCGCTTAGGATTATTAAATATAGATGAAAACAATCTCAGACTATCGTTAAGTAGTTATTCACTGAAAAACCAAGGGTTGATTGGTCGTCGTATGCCAGTGCCGATGATGAGTGTTTATTGGAAAGGGGATGAAATTAGTCCTAAAGAGGATTCGCAGCTCATTGCTCGCTCTTCTATGGATGGCGATATAGTAGAAATAAAAGAAAAACCACTTTATAAAGGGCTTGAACAGGCATTAACCAAAAGCGCAGATTGGATCTATGCTAAATTAATATAAATAATTTCAAACAATAACTTGCTAATTATAATAGATTATATAACAGTAGAGGTGATAAGGAGACTGAATTTATGACTTCATCTTTGCACCCTACCCGAGGTAAGTTATTAAAGCGTTTTGCTCAAATAGGACCTTATATCCGTGAGCAACAATGCCAAGAAAGCCAGTTTTTTTTTGATTGTTTAGCTGTTTGTGTAAATAAGAAAGTCACACCAGAAAAACGAGAGTTTTGGGGCTGGTGGATGGAACTTGAACGTAATGGTGAACAGTTAATTTATTATTACCAAGTTGGCCTATTCGATAAAAATGGCGATTGGGTTAATCAAGTAATAAGTAAAAAAGATGTGATTGAATCAATACATGAAACACTTATTCGTTTTCATGATTTTCTACAAGTGGCGGTAAGTGAATTAGAGATGACGCTAGTTCCAGATGAAAAAATGAGCAATTTTCCTCTTCCCCTTAAGCCCTAATTTTGTGTTAGGGCAACTTTTCATAGATTTTGCGTTATGTCAGTTGGCATAACGCTTCTCTCCTGATAAAACAGTGTATGATCTTTTAAATCAACAAAAAATGGTAAATGTTATGAGTAGCAGCCAAACGCTGGTTGTTAAATTAGGGACAAGTGTACTGACTGGTGGTTCACGACGTCTGGATCAGTCTCATATTGTAGAGCTGGTTCGCCAATGTGCAAAACAACACGAAAAAGGGCACCGGATAATTATTGTCACGTCGGGAGCAATAGCGGCAGGGCGTGAATATTTAAACTACCCCGATTTGCCCGCAACAATAGCATCTAAACAACTGTTAGCCGCTGTGGGGCAAAGTGCTTTAATTCAGGTATGGAAACAGCTATTTGCTATTTATGGTATTCATATTGGGCAAATGTTATTAACTCGCGCGGATATAGAAGATAGAGAACGTTTTTTGAATGCGCGTGATACACTGCATGCATTATTAGATAACAAGATTATTCCTGTTATCAATGAAAACGATGCCGTTGCTACTGCAGAAATAAAAGTAGGGGATAACGACAATCTTTCGGCATTAGCTGCCATTTTAGGTGGCGCTGATAAACTCCTGTTACTTACTGATATCGAAGGTCTATATACGGCCGATCCTCGTAGCAATCCGGATGCGAAGCTTATTCCAGAAGTTTTTGATATCAACGATGAATTACGTCAAATGGCCGGTGATAGTGTCTCTGGTTTAGGTACTGGAGGTATGGCAACTAAGTTACAAGCGGCCACTGTTGCAGGGCGTGCTGGTATTGACGTTGTTATTGCCGCCGGTGTTAAGCCTGATGTTATCAGTAAAGTTATTGATAATGAACCTGTCGGAACACTCTTTCATGGTTTAAAAAGCCCCCTTGAAACGCGTAAACGATGGATTTTTGGTGCTCCAGTCGCAGGGGTTATCATTGTTGATAATGGGGCTGAAAAGGCGATTAAAGAGCAGGGGAGTTCTCTTTTACCTAAAGGTATTAAAGAAATTAAAGGTGACTTTTCTCGAGGGTGTGTTATCCGCATTCAAAGTTTGCAAGGAAAAGATCTTGCTCATGGTGTCGCGCATTATAATAGTGATGCGCTACGCTTAATTGCGGGGCACCATTCGCAAGAGATTAGTCAAATTTTAGGTTATGAGTATGGCAGTGTTGCGGTTCACCGTGATGATATGATTGTGAGCTAGGGAGTATAAATATGTTAGAACAAATGGGAAAAGCGGCGCGAGAAGCTTCTTGGCACTTAGCTCAGCTATCAACCGAACAAAAAAATCAGGCACTGTTAGTCATCGCTGATTTATTAGAACAGCAAGAAGCCATTATTCTTGCTGCTAATGAAAAAGATATGGTGGCGGCACGAGAGTCTAATATTAATGCTGCAATGCTTGATCGTTTATTACTCACATCAGAACGTTTAAAAGCGATCGCTGATGATGTTCGCCAAGTTTGTCATCTAGAAGATCCTGTAGGTCAAGTGATAGATGGTCGTTTGTTAGACAGTGGTTTACGTTTAGAGCGCCGCCGAGTTCCTTTAGGGGTTGTTGGCGTTATTTACGAAGCTCGTCCTAATGTGACTATAGATGTAGCATCTTTATGCCTAAAAACAGGGAATGCGGCTATTCTCCGTGGCGGAAAAGAGACTCACCATACTAACCAAGCCGTTGTCGCGGTGATCCAGCAAGCACTAGAAACATGTGCTATTCCTGCGGCTGCTATTCAAGCTATCGATAAGCCAGATCGCGAATTAGTCGCAAAAATGCTAAAAATGGATGAGTATATTGATATGCTTATTCCTCGAGGTGGTGCAGGATTACATAAGTTATGTCGTGAACAATCCACTATTCCTGTGATCACGGGGGGGATTGGTGTTTGTCACACCTTTGTTGACGAAAGTGCTGATTTAGACCAAGCATTAAATGTTATTATTAATGCTAAAGTACAGCGTCCAAGCGCATGTAATTCGTTAGAAACGCTATTGGTACATGAAGCTATTGCGGAGAGTTTCTTGCCTCAATTAAGTGATGCGATGGCAGCACAAAAGGTTACTTTGCATGCCAGTCAACGCGCTATAACTGCATTGAAAAAGGGACGTGCGACGGTCGTCGATGTGACGGAAGCAGATTATTGTGATGAATGGTTATCACTGGATCTGAATGTTGAAGTCGTTAATGATTTAACAGCGGCAATTGCTCATATTCGCCAATATGGTACCGCGCACTCAGATGCTATTTTAACGCAATCTATCAGTCATGCTGATCGCTTTGTACGCCAAGTTGATTCTGCTGCGGTATATGTGAATGCTAGTACACGTTTTACAGATGGTGGACAGTTTGGCTTAGGTGCTGAAGTAGCGGTGAGTACACAAAAGCTACATGCACGAGGCCCTATGGGATTAGATGCTCTAACCACCTATAAATGGATTGGTTACGGCGACAATACATTACGTCGCTAATAATCCCTTAAATAGCTAAGCCATACTTTCATAAAGTGTGGCTTTATTTTTTTGTATTGTGAGGTATGATACTTAATACTTTACACATTGTAAATTTTAGATTACACCCATTTAGCAGGTTAACACAGCGGAGAGAGTGCATTTATGGAAAGTACAATTTACCTTATAGGACCTAGAGGTGCAGGAAAAACAACAGTAGGTAAAGCGCTTTCTCTATCTTTAGATTATCAATTTATTGATACAGATAATTGGATAACAGATAAATATCAACAAACTATTTCTTCTATGGTTGAAGCGGAAGGTTGGGATGTATTTCGCCAACTTGAATCAGATGCGCTTATTCAAGTTAGCCAACCTAACCAAGTTATTTCAACGGGGGGAGGGATAGTGTTGGCAGAAAAAAATCGTGTTTATATGAAAAATTCAGGTGTAATTGTTTATTTACAAGCTTCACTTGAAACTTTAGTTGAGCGTTTATCTCAAGATCCTAATGAGGCACAAAGACCTAGCTTGACAGGAAAAACATTAGTTTCAGAAATACATGATGTTTTAATTAAGCGTGAGCCTTTATATATGCAATGCGCAGATATTATTGTTGATGCTGGATTATCTATTAATGATATTATTGAGGTCATTCTCGCAAAACTCGCTAAATAATTAGGAAGTTGTCCTATATAAAGACGAAAACAAAAGACAACTATTTTATTTTCATCATATCCTATTTATAGTAAGGCTAATTATAGCAAAATGAGATATGGATATGATGTTGATAGCGTTTTTTAAAACACTATTTAAATTCTTATTTCGAGTAAGAATTGAAGGACTAATTAATCAGTTTTCACAATATGAAAAATGCATTATTACGCCAAATCATACATCGTTTATTGATGGTATATTATTGCGTTTATTTTTACCGATTAACCCTGTCTTTGCTGTTTACACCTCAGTGGCTAATGCCAAACATACCAAATGGCTCAGTCATTATGCGGATATTGTTCCTTTAGATCCCGCTAATCCAATGGCGGTTCGCCAATTAGTTAAAGAAGTCGATAAAGGCCGTCCTGTTGTTATTTTCCCTGAAGGGAGAATTACGGTAACTATTGGTTTGATGAAGATTTATGAAGGTGCTGCGTTTATTGCTGCTAAATCAGGGGCAAAAGTTATCCCTGTTAGAATAGAAGGTGCTGAATTTAGCTACTTTTCTCGAGTGCGTAAAACGTTAAATATAAAAGCAAAACTCTTTCCTAAAATCACAATAAAAGTGCTACCTGCGGTTGATTTACCTATGCCTACAGCGGAAAAATCAGCAGAGCGCCGTCGCTTATCGGGAGAAAAGCTCCGTGATATTATGATGGATGCTATTATGCAAGCACGTCCTAATATCACGCTCTATGAGGCATTTTTACAAGGAATGTCTCAGTTTGGTCGTTTCAGTCCTCTTATTTCAGATATTAATATGAAAGAGGATAGTTATCAGGGCCTATTGAAAAAAATATTAGGTGTTAGTCGTATTATTGAACGCTATACCGAACCTAATGAACGAATTGGCCTTTTACTTCCTAATACTACCGTTACGGTTGCGGCTTTATTTGGGGCGACAATGCGCCAAAGGGTTGTGGCGATGCTTAACTATACTGCGGGTAGCTTAGGTGTACAAAATGCCATGAAAGCGGCATCCATTAAAACGATTTTTACCTCACGCCAATTTTTAGAGAAAGGAAATTTATTACATATTCCAGAACAGACTCCGGATGCAAACTGGGTTTATCTTGAAGATCTCAAAGATAGCATTACTAGAGAAGATAAACGCTGGATTGCACAGCACTTACTCACTCCTCATAAAGCGATGTTAGCGCAAAAATCGACGGACGCAGCAGTTATCTTATTTACTTCTGGATCTGAAGGCACACCGAAAGGTGTCGTTCATAGCCACTCCAGTTTATTGGCGAATGTAGAGCAAATTCGCGCTATTGCTGACTTTTCACCCAGAGATAAATTTATGGCTGCATTACCGTTATTCCATGCTTTTGGTTTAACGGTAAGTGTATTAGCACCTATCTGCTTAGGAGCACGAGTATTCCTCTACCCAAGCCCACTACATTATCGTGTAGTACCTGAATTAGTGTATGACCAAAATTGTACAGTATTATTTGGTACTTCAACTTTCTTAGGCAATTATGGCAAATTTGCTCATCCTTATGATTTTGCTCGACTAAGATATGTGGTTGCAGGGGCGGAAAAACTGTCCGAATCGACACGAGTATTATGGCAGGATAAATTTGGTATTCGTATTTTAGAAGGTTATGGGGTCACTGAATGTGCTCCTGTTGTCTCCATTAATGTACCAATGAGTGCTAAGCCATATACCGTGGGGCGTTTATTACCAGGCATGGAAGGGCGTTTAATTCCTATAAGTGGTATTACGGATGGTGGAAGATTACAACTGCGTGGCCCTAATATCATGCTTGGCTATTTGCGCGTTGAGTCCCCTTATAAATTAGAACAGCCTACAGCAATAAATGCCGAAGGCATTGAAGAAGCAGGTTGGTATGATACGGGAGATATCGTTGCTATTGATAGCGAAGGTTTTTGCACTATTAAAGGGCGTGTAAAACGTTTTGCAAAAATAGCAGGAGAAATGGTTTCTCTTGAAAGTGTAGAGCAATTAGCAGCTAAAGCCTCGGAAGGCAACCATGCTGTGGTGGCGGTAAATGATCCACGTCGAGGTGAGTCATTAGTGCTTTTTACCACCGATAAGCAACTTGATCGCAGTATGTTATCGGCATTAGCTAAATCCACTGGTGTGGCAGAAATTGCGGTACCAAAAGATATTCGTTTTCTCAAAGAAATTCCTGTTTTAGGAAGTGGCAAAACGGATTTTGTCTCGTTAAAGCAACTCGCTGAACAGGAAAATAATTAATGTCAGAGAATATAAGTCAGCCCCCATTACTGAGTAAGGGTATGAAAGCAGTATTATTATCACAGTTTCTTTCTGCATTTGCGGATAATGCTTTGTTATTTGCCATACTCGCTCAATTTAAATCAGCACTTTATCCAGAATGGAGCCAGCCTATTTTACAAATGGTGTTTGTGCTGGCTTATATTCTCTTAGCTCCTTTTGTTGGACAAGTTGCCGATCGCCAGCCTAAAGGTAGGGTGATGCTTACTGGTAATGCGTTAAAATTTGCCGGTGCTTTTCTTATTTGTATTGGAACCGATCCATTCTTAGGTTACGCCTTAGTGGGGATCGGCGCTGCCATTTATTCGCCTGCTAAATATGGTATTTTAGGTGAGTTAACCGATGGCGAGCGTTTAGTCAAAGCAAATGGCTTAATGGAAGCATCAACTATTGCGGCAATTTTATTAGGCTCTGTGATTGGTGGGCTTCTTTCCGATTGGAGCATTATCTTAGCATTAGCTGTCTGTGCGACAATGTATGCTTTGGCTGTATTGGTTAACTTTAGCATTCCCAAGTTATCACCTGCTCAAATAGGCCGGGGCTGGAATATTAAAAAAATATTCAATCAATTCTTAGCTGCTTGTGGCTCTTTATGGCGAGATAAAGAGAGCCGTTTTTCTCTGGTAGGAACAAGTATGTTTTGGGGGGCTGGCGTCACATTGCGTTTTCTATTAGTGCAATGGGTGCCTATAGCTTTGGGAATGACTGATAATACAACACCAACAATATTAAATGCGATGGTGGCGATTGGTATCGTGATTGGCGCTGGTTTAGCCGCTAAGTTTGTCACATTAAAAACGGTCCGTCGTTGTATGCCTGCCGGGGTTTTAATTGGCTTAGGTGTTGTTTACTTCTCATTACAAACCACCATTATTCCAGCCTATTTTATCTTAGTTGTTATTGGCATTTTTGGTGGCTTCTTTGTTGTACCATTAAATGCTTTGCTACAAGATAAAGGAAAGCATAGTGTGGGAGCGGGGAATGCCATTGCTGTACAAAATTTAGGTGAGAATACCGCAATGTTACTGATGCTAGGTTTGTTCTCGCTAGTCACCAGTATGGGTATTTCCGTTATTACAATTGGTATTGGCTTTGGTGCTATCTTTGCGCTAGCAATTGGTGGATTATGGTTGTGGGATTGCACCAGAAAGAGAGCTGAATAACGTTAATTGAGAGTCGAGGTGAAACAACCTTTATGATAAATAATGATGAAATGACCCATCTGAGCATTGAAGTCGGTCAGGCACTGCTAGAGCGAAAAAAAACGTTAACTACTGCAGAATCATGTACTGGAGGATGGATTGCAAAAGTCATTACTGATATAGCAGGTAGCTCAGATTATTATCATCGAGGTTTTGTGACTTACAGTAATCAAGCTAAACATGACATGATTGGTGTTGATGAGCAAACATTGTCTGATTTTGGTGCCGTGAGTGAACAAGTTGTCTGTGAGATGGCAAAAGGGGCACTGCTAACAGCAAATGCAGACTATGCTGTATCGGTTAGTGGTATTGCAGGTCCCGGCGGCGGTAGTGAAGAGAAGCCCGTTGGTTTAGTTTGGTTTGGCTTTGCAATAAAAACCCCAGAGGGGCTTCGAGTGGTTGCTAAACACTGTATTTTTAGTGGATCACGAGAGGAGGTGAGAGCCAAATCTGTGATTTTCTCTTTAAAATCAATTCTTAAAGAAATTATTAATAATTAACTTGATACTGTATGATTATACAGTATAATGAGTTTCAACAAGCAAAATCATATACGTTTTAATGGTAGTGACCCATCTTTATGCTTCACTGCCCAGAGGGAGATAACATGGCTATTGATGAAAACAAACAAAAAGCATTGGCCGCAGCACTTGGTCAAATTGAAAAGCAATTTGGTAAAGGTTCTATCATGCGTCTGGGCGAAGACCGTTCCATGAACGTAGAAACTATCTCTACAGGATCTTTATCATTAGACGTTGCTTTAGGTGCAGGTGGATTGCCACGTGGCCGTATTGTTGAAATCTATGGCCCTGAATCTTCTGGTAAAACAACCTTGACTCTACAAGTTATTGCCTCTGCTCAGCGTGAAGGAAAAATTTGTGCATTTATTGATGCTGAACATGCATTAGACCCAATTTATGCTCAAAAGCTAGGTGTCGATATCGATAATCTACTCTGCTCTCAACCTGACACAGGTGAACAAGCACTGGAAATTTGTGATGCATTATCTCGCTCTGGTGCGGTCGATGTTATTGTCGTGGACTCCGTGGCAGCATTAACACCAAAAGCTGAAATTGAAGGTGAAATTGGTGATTCACACGTTGGTTTAGCCGCACGTATGATGAGCCAAGCTATGCGTAAACTAGCGGGTAACCTTAAAAACTCTAATACACTGCTGATTTTCATTAACCAAATTCGTATGAAAATCGGTGTTATGTTTGGTAACCCAGAAACCACGACCGGTGGTAATGCGCTTAAATTCTATGCTTCTGTTCGTTTAGACATTCGTCGCATTGGCTCTGTCAAAGATGGTGATGAAGTCATTGGTAGTGAGACTCGCGTTAAAGTTGTTAAAAATAAAGTGGCTGCACCGTTTAAACAAGCTGAATTCCAAATTATGTACGGTGAAGGTATTAATACCTATGGCGAACTGATTGATTTAGGTGTTAAACATAAGTTAGTAGAGAAAGCAGGTGCTTGGTATAGCTACAATGGCGAAAAAATTGGTCAAGGTAAAGCTAACGCAACCAATTACTTAAAAGAACATCCTGAAATGTACAATGAGTTAAACACTAAATTGCGTGAAATGTTGTTAAATCATGCTGGTGAATTCACAAGTGCTGCGGATTTTGCAGGTGAAGAGTCAGACAGTGATGCTGACGACACAAAAGAGTAATTAGCTGGTTGTCATGCTGTTTGTGTGAAAATAGACCTTAAATCATTGGCTATCATCACGACAGCATCCCATTGAATAACTTGTTTGTATAAATTTTATTCAGATATCAAAGGAAGCCTTAAAAAAGCTTCCTTTTTGTTTTATGTAAAAATTAACCACTCAGTGGTAGTGAAAAATTAGTTTATTTTTCACTGTTTTTCTTTTTTTTTGCAATTTATTACTATTTTATCAGCAATAACAATATTTTTATCTTTGGGTGGTTTTACACTATGTAAGTGTTTATATAGTGAAGATTTGGTGATGTATTCTATTGGTTATTTATAACATCATATTTCTTTTACATGTTTGAAAAAATAGCATTAAAATAAATTGTTAGCATCTATCTATATAGATAATCAATCTCTTTGACTACGAGAGAAATGGATTTTTGCTACTTTATTATTTTAAATTTATCAGTAAATATATTTAGTTAAATGATTCTGGCGGGATTTTTATTCAGAAAAATTAAATATGTAATGGGAATATTGGCTTTTTTTGATAATACAGATTTAGGATAGCTGTTGCGAGCAAATGAGCAAAATGCTATTGATAATAAACTAAAAATGACGAAAAAATTATTTAATAGTTTTATTATGAAATTATCGTCATTACCTTCTCATATCTTACAAAATTCGCCTCGATTTGGTTAAAACGACCTATCTTGAAGTATGTTGCTACTTTCAGAAAACTACTAGACGATTTACAATGTTAACTCGAATAAGTTTATCGGGGGTTTTACTTCTGAGCGAAGAAATTCTATCTTATCCCTACTTATGTATTCGTTGGCTAAGTAGAGGTAAAACTAAACCTCCTCTAACTAGATTTCTAATTTCTGTTTTTCCAGCTTGATTTCGGGATAATTATGAGCAAAAGCACCGCTGAGATCCGTCAGGCGTTTCTCGACTTTTTTCATACTAAAGGACATCAAATAGTACCAAGCAGTTCTTTGGTTCCAAATAATGATCCAACATTGCTGTTTACAAACGCAGGGATGAACCAATTTAAAGATGTATTTCTTGGATTGGACAACCGACCTTATTCCCGAGCGACAACCGCGCAACGTTGTGTGCGCGCGGGTGGTAAACATAATGATTTAGAAAATGTGGGTTATACAGCACGTCACCATACATTTTTTGAAATGTTAGGTAACTTTAGTTTTGGTGACTATTTCAAACATGATGCCATTAACTTTGCCTGGGAGTTATTAACCGGTAAAGAATGGTTTAACTTACCTAAAGAGAGACTTTGGGTAACCGTTTATGCCACTGATGATGAAGCTTATGATATCTGGAATAAAGAAGTCGGTGTTCCAGCTGAGCGCATTATTCGTATTGGTGATAATAAAGGCGCACCATTTGCTTCTGATAACTTCTGGCAAATGGGAGATACGGGGCCTTGTGGTCCATGTACTGAGATATTTTACGATCATGGTGATCATATTTGGGGGGGACCGCCAGGAACACCTGAAGAAGACGGTGATCGCTATATTGAGATCTGGAATATCGTCTTTATGCAGTTCAACCGTAAATCAGATGGTACAATGGATCCATTGCCGAAGCCTTCTGTTGATACGGGAATGGGGTTAGAGCGTATTACTGCTGTACTACAGCATGTTAATTCTAACTATGATATTGATTTATTCCGCGCATTAATTAAATCCGTTGCTGAAGTGACTAATGCGACAGACTTAGCAAATAAATCATTACGTGTGATTGCCGACCATATCCGTTCTTGTTCTTTCCTTGTTTGTGATGGTGTCATTCCTTCTAATGAAGGTCGTGGCTATGTGCTACGTCGTATTATCCGTCGTGCTGTACGTCATGGTTATATGTTAGGTGCGAAAGATACTTTCTTCTATAAACTCGTTGCACCACTTATTGATGTAATGGCTGAAGCTGGTAAAGAGCTTAAGAATCAACAAGAAATCGTTGAAAAAGTACTTAAAACGGAAGAAGAGCAGTTTGCACGTACTTTAGAGCGCGGTTTACAATTATTAGATGAAGAGCTAGAAAAATTAACCGGTGATACTTTAGCGGGTGAAACGGCTTTCCGTCTTTATGATACATATGGTTTCCCATTAGATTTAACTGCGGATGTTTGCCGTGAAAGAAATATCAAAGTTGATGAAGAAGGCTTTGAACTGGCAATGGAAGAGCAACGTAAACGTGCTCGTGAATCTAGCGGTTTTGGTACTGACTATAACGAACTGATTAAAGTCGATAGTCGCAGTGATTTCTCAGGTTATGACCATAATGAGCAACAAGGTACTATTAATGCGATTTTCCATAATGGTCAAACAGTCACTGAGCTTAAAGCAGGTGAAGAAGGGATTATCTTCTTAGATAAAACGGCTTTTTATGCTGAGTCTGGTGGCCAAGTAGGTGATAAAGGTCTTCTAATTGGCAAAGATAGCCAGTTTGAAGTTACCGACACGCAAAAATATGGCAAGGCTATCGGTCATATTGGTAAAGTCATTTCTGGATCTTTTATTGTTAATCATAAGATCAATGCAGTCATTGATGTGGCTCGTCGTGATGCTATTCGCTTAAATCACTCAGCAACGCATTTATTGCATGCGGCATTACGCCAAGTATTAGGCACTCATGTTACCCAGAAAGGCTCTTTAGTTAACGATAAATATCTGCGTTTTGACTTCTCTCACTTTGAAGCAGTAAAACCAGAACAGTTACGTGAAATTGAAGACATTGTTAACGCGCAAATCCGCCTTAACTCGCCGGTTGTCACCGAGTTAATGGATCTTGAAGATGCGAAGCAAAAAGGTGCGATGGCACTCTTTGGTGAGAAATATGAAGAACGTGTTCGTGTTTTAACCATGGGGGATTTCTCAACTGAACTTTGTGGTGGTACTCACGCAGCCAGAACGGGTGATATTGGTCTATTCCGCATTATGAGTGAATCAGGGACTGCGGCCGGTATTCGCCGAATTGAAGCGATTACGGGGGCTACAGCGATTGAAAGTGTTCATGAGCAATCGGATCTGATTTCTCTTGTGGCTCATGCACTTAAAAGTGATGGTAGTAATTTAGTTGAGAAAATTAAAACGGTTCAAGAAAAATACCGTTCATTAGAAAAAGAACTTCAACAACTGAAAGATCAGCAAGCAGCTCAAGAAAGCTCCTCGTTAGGAAGCCAAGCTAAGAATGTGAAAGGTATCAAACTTTTAGTTCGTGAACTGAATAATGTTGAACCAAAAATGTTAAGAACAATGGTTGATGATTTAAAAAATCAATTAGGTTCAGCAATAATTGTACTTTCTACTATTTCTGATGGTAAAGTGAGCTTAATTGTCGGTGTGACTAAGGATTTGACTGCTAAAATAAAAGCAGGTGAGCTAATTAGTTTTGTCGCTCAGCAAATCGGTGGTAAAGGTGGTGGTCGCCCTGATATGGCACAAGCTGGTGGTACAGATGTTGAAGCGTTACCCGCTGCTTTAGCGAGTGTTGACGAGTGGGTAGAATCGCATCTTTAAGCGATAGCTACCTGAAAAAGCGTTATCCCTAGTTTTTAGGGGTAACGCTTTATGTAATATTGACAATCCGTTAAATAATCAATCACAAAATTTATATTTTGTTATGAAGTATGGGCTATATGTGATAAATAATGATTATACGAATTGACAATGTATGATGGATAATGGCCGGGAAATTCTAGAGACCCGACTCTTGTAAATTTTCAAGGAGCAAAGAATGCTTATTCTAACTCGTCGAGTTGGTGAAACGCTTATGATAGGCGATGATGTAACCGTAACCGTTTTAGGGGTTAAAGGTAATCAGGTACGTATTGGCGTAAATGCCCCCAAAGAAGTATCTGTCCATCGTGAAGAGATCTATCAACGAATTCAGGCCGAGAAAACTCAGCCCACAGATAACTACTAAGCAATCTCTTATTTTTAGCTAGTTACCCTTTCTTCGTAAGCGTCCACACTTTTGCCGGGTCTGGGCGCTTTTCTTTTCTATAGAACTTTCCATTTTCTTTCTCGTTCTTCACCTCGCTCTTTTGAACTGTATTTATTATTACACTATCCGCTTATTCTGATTGACAGAATTGAAAGTCTTTTTACTGCTTATCATTCGATTCATAATTATTAGTAGGGGGAATAAAATTATTCGTTGATGAGATAAAATGCTTGAATGATTTTTCATCAGCGATATCATGGTATTCAGTTCTTTTTTAGCCTTTCTTGCTGATAAACGCATCAGTTTGTTTGTGAAGTGTTCAAACGAACCTATATTCGTAAAAAGTTGAGAAAAATTGTTTGACTTCTCAGGCTGAGAAAGTAATATGTGCGCCACACAGAGACGAGATGTTCACAAAGAACTTCTTCGAGTGGTTCTAAATATGGTGAGATGGCCGAGAGGCTGAAGGCGCTCCCCTGCTAAGGGAGTATGCGGTCAAAAGCTGCATCGAGGGTTCGAATCCCTCTCTCACCGCCATTTAGATTTGCATCCTTAGCTCAGCTGGATAGAGTACTCGGCTACGAACCGAGCGGTCGGAGGTTCGAATCCTCCAGGATGCACCACTTATTTCTCGTCATTACATAATGTAATGTGAGAGGCAAAAAGATAACGACGCATCCTTAGCTCAGCTGGATAGAGTACTCGGCTACGAACCGAGCGGTCGGAGGTTCGAATCCTCCAGGATGCACCATATTCCAACCCCATGATTAAATGTATGGGGTTTTTATTTTGGTGCAAATAGTGAATAATTTGCATTAAAAGAGTAAAATTAAACAACGTGCATCCTTAGCTCAGCTGGATAGAGTACTCGGCTACGAACCGAGCGGTCGGAGGTTCGAATCCTCCAGGATGCACCACTTATTTCTCGTCATTACATAATGTAATGTGAGAGGCAAAAAGATAACGACGCATCCTTAGCTCAGCTGGATAGAGTACTCGGCTACGAACCGAGCGGTCGGAGGTTCGAATCCTCCAGGATGCACCATCTTTTTATAAAGTTAGCTTATCTTAGTTAAATTAGTACGACTGCATCCTTAGCTCAGCTGGATAGAGTACTCGGC
>NZ_KV792006.1:72091-93092 GCF_001808035.1 Proteus sp. HMSC14B05
CGGAGGTTCGAATCCTCCAGGATGCACCATCTTTAAAGCCTCGCTTATCGCGGGGCTTTTTGCTTTTTCTCTTTCCTGCATTGTTTATATATTATCGATTTGTTTCGCATCAACTAATAACGCCGATATCATCTAATCAGCGACAATTTGGTGACTTTGCGATAAAGTAACTGTTATCTACTTATTAACATTAACCAACGCGGGAGGTCACCTTTGATCCCGGACGTATCTAAAGCGCTTTCTTGGTTGGAAGCCCATCCTAAAGTTTTATGTGGTATCCACCGTGGTATAGAGCGAGAAACCTTAAGAGTTACTCCTGATGGTCATTTAGCGGCTACAGGACACCCTGTCGAGCTAGGTAAGTCACTCACTCACAAGTGGATCACGACAGATTTTGCTGAGTCTCTGTTAGAGTTTATTACTCCTGTTGACGATAATATTGATCACACCTTACATTTTTTAAGTGATTTGCATCGCTATACGGCACGTCATTTAACCAATGAGCGTATGTGGCCGATGAGTATGCCTTGCTTTATTGAAGCCGAAGATAAAATAACATTAGCGCAATTTGGTACCTCTAATGTTGGGCGTTTTAAGACGTTATATCGTGAAGGGCTGAAAAATCGTTATGGTGCGTTAATGCAAACTATTTCTGGTGTGCATTACAATTTTTCGTTACCTATCGAATTTTGGCAAGCGTGGGCAAATATCACCGATGAAGAAACAGGTAAAGAGGCGATTTCAGACGGTTATTTACGTTTGATCCGTAATTACTACCGTTTTGGTTGGATAATTCCTTTTTTCTTTGGTGCTTCGCCAGCTATTTGTGGTTCATTCTTAAAAGGTCGAAAAACCAATTTACCCTTTGAAGTTACCCCTAAAGGCGCAAAATACTTACCTTATGCAACTTCGTTGCGCTTAAGTGATTTAGGCTATACCAATAAGTCACAGAGTGATTTAGATATTACTTTTAATCATCTAGAGACTTATGTGAAAGGTTTGAAAAAGGCTATTCATAAACCGTCAGAAGAATTTGCTAAATTAGGTGTAAAGAAAGACGGTAAGTATATTCAATTAAATACTAACGTATTACAAATTGAAAATGAATTATATGCGCCTATTCGTCCTAAACGCGTAGTCAAAGGGGATGAATCACCTTCTGATGCATTATTACGTGGTGGTATCGAATATATCGAGGTTCGCTCATTAGATATCAATCCATTTACGCCTATCGGCGTTGATGAAACACAAATTCGTTTCTTAGATTTATTCTTGATTTGGTGTGTATTAGCGGATGCACCAGAAATGAATGCAGAAGAATTGGCCTGCTGTCGTGCAAATTGGAATAACGTTATTCTAGAAGGGCGTAAGCCAGGTCAAGTTATTGGCATGGGTTGTGGTGAAAGAAAAGAGCCATTAGCACAAGTGGGGAAAGCGCTTTTTGCTGACTTACAGCGCGTAGCTAAGGTATTAGATAGCTGTTCTGGAACTAAATATCTAGAAGTTTGCCTTAAGTTAGAGGAAATGTTTGATAATCCGCAATTAACTTTCTCTGGCAGATTATTAGAAAAAATTAAAGCACAGGGTATTGGCGGTTATGGTCTATCTTTAGCTGAAGAATATCATCAACAATTAGTCAATACCGCTTATGAAGTGTTAACAGATGATGCTTTTGAACATGAGAGAATTTCATCTATTAAACGTCAGGCAGACTTAGAAAAGAGTGATACCATTTCTTTCGATGAATATTTGAAGCTCCATGCTGGGCCAAATAATGATGGTGTGGCTTCTTAAAACTCAGATAGAAAAAAGCCACACTAAAATTTGTGTGGCTGAATAAATTCTATAGAGAAATAGGGATGATAACATTTTGCGCGTATTCATTACTAAGACCGAGGCGCTCGCAGAAAGTTTCATGTTCTCTTAAAAATATTTAAAAATTTTCTTAGGAGGTTTTTTATGCCGTTATTGGATAGCTTTACTGTTGACCATACACGTATGTCTGCACCTGCGGTACGCGTTGCTAAAACGATGAAAACACCCTCTGGTGATACTATTACCGTTTTTGACTTACGCTTTACTGTCCCAAATAAAAAAGCCATGCCTGAGAAAGGAATTCATACGTTAGAGCACTTATTTGCAGGTTTCATGCGTAATCACTTAAATGGTGAAGGTGTTGAGATCATCGATATTTCGCCAATGGGATGTCGTACAGGCTTTTATATGAGCTTAATTGGTCAGCCTGATGAGCAACGTGTTGCTAATGCATGGAAGGCAGCTATGGAAGATGTATTGAAGGTTAAAGATCAAAACCATATTCCTGAGCTTAATGTCTACCAATGTGGGACTTATGAAATGCACTCGTTAGCTGAAGCTCAAGATATTGCACGAGACATTTTATCTCACACTATTGGCATTAATCATAATGATGAATTAGCACTACCAGAAGACAAACTCAAAGAGTTACAAATCTAGTTACAGTTGCTTTATAGATAAAGAGACAATAACTCAAGCTATTTGATCTTGATTTGTTGTCTCTTTTAATTTGATGGGTGATTTATCATAACGGCCAACGCCAATTACATTGAACCGCTATTAATAATCGCTAGTGGCGAGAGGGCGTAAGATGGCGGATCAAGGCTTTCTTAATCACATTGTCTTGCACTTCCAACACTTCAAATTCATAACCATCAATCGTTATTTTGGCACCTACTACGGGTAAATCACCTAACTCTTCAATAATAACCCCATTAATTGTTCGAGCTTCATTTTCTGGTAAATGGCAAGCAAAGGCTTTATTGATATCTCGGATATTGGTTGTGCCATCCACTAATAGTGAACCATCTTTTTGTGGGATCACTTCTTCTGCTAAAGAAGGAGACATTGAGGTAGTAAAATCACCGACAATCTCTTCTAGGATATCTTCAACAGTGACTAATCCTTGAATTTCACCATATTCATCGACGACAATACCGGCTTTTTCATTATTACGTTGAAAATTAACTAGTTGTAAGCTAAGTGGTGTACTTTCTGGGATAAAATAGATTTTATCAGCCGCTTTAATCAAAATTTGTTTAGTAAATTCTTTCTTCTCTGTCATAAGACGGTAAGCTTCGCGTACTCGTAGCATACCAATGACATCATCGAGGGTATCACGATAAAGGACAATACGCCCATGGGGGGAGTGAGTTAACTGTCTGACAATGGATTTCCACTCATCATTGACATCAATACCAAAAATTTCATTTCTCGGCACCATAATATCGCCAATAGTCACTTTTTCTAAATCCAAAATAGAAATCAGCATATTTTGGTTACGCTGTGACAGTTTCGATTTTGATTCATTCACAATGGTGCGTAGTTCTTCTTTTGATACCGCATTACCCTGTATTACGGGGGATTTAATACCGAAAATGCGCATAAACACTAAGGTAATTTGGTTAAAAAACCACACAACGGGCAACATGATTTTCTGTAAAGGTGACAAAAGAACGCTACTTGGATAAGCGAAACGTTCTGGATAAAGCGCTGCGATAGATTTTGGTAGTACCTCAGCAAAAATAAGAATGACAAAGGTTAATACACCTGTTGCAATAGCTACTCCTGCATCACCATATAAACGCATTCCTACAATAGTGGCGAGAGCGGAGGCGACAATATTAATCAGGTTATTACCAATTAATACTAAGCTAATCAATCTATCGGGACGCTGTAATAGTTTTTCTACTCTTTTGGCTGAGCGATTACCTTGCTTGGCCGCGTGGCGTAGCCGATAACGATTGATAGTCATCATGCTAGTTTCAGTGCCTGAAAAATAGGCTGAGGCAAAGATCATACCGATAAGTATGATAATGAGCGTTGTTGTCGACACATGCTCCAAAATTGAGTTCCTTTTGCTACCTTAAAATGAAAAGATTAATTAAGCATTAACTCTTGCAATAAACGATTACCAAAAAAAGCTAATGTCAAAATAATGGCACCGATCAGGTTAAAAATAACCACTTTTTTCCCACGCCAACCCTCACGGAAGTGTCCCCATAATAAAATGATGTAGACAAACCACGCAATAATAGAAAATATTGATTTATGGATATTTTCTTTACCAAAGATATTATCCATATATAACAGGCCGGTACACAAGGTTAATGTCAGTAATACTACCCCCACTTGGGTAATATGAAACATTTTACGTTCAATTGACATTAATGGTGGCATTTGTGGTGAAAATTTTAGTTTCTTATTTTTTAGTTGATAGTCGAGCCAGCTGAGTTGTAAGGCATATAAAGCAGCAATTAACAAAGTGGCGTAACTTAATAAAGCAAGCCCAATATGAATAAAGAGCGATGTGCTACTTTCAAGGTGGGTGACAAACTCACCTGGCATCAAGGCGGCAATAATGAGATTGACTATGGAAAAGCAATAAACAATAGGCAGCAAAAACCAAGCTCTACCACGGGAAGCAACAATGGTCATGATAACGCAGACCATTAAACTGACCACCGCCCCTAAATTGGTGAGTGACAGATTTTGCCCGCTATGTGGACGGAAAATCAAAAATTTTAATGAGATAGCATGGGTCACAAGGGCGACCACCGCAAAAAGCAGCGCTAATCCACGGTATCCATTTTGCTCTTTTCTCAGCAAACTGGGGAGAATAAACACCAGACTGAGTAAATAAGCGCAGACAGCAACGATAGAGATTGATATAACGGGCATAGTTTCGCTTACATAATAGGGTACATAATTGCTTAGTATAGCGCTAGGTGAATTCCGCTCCAACTATTGAAGTCATTAAGCGTAAATCTCTATGCAGAGATCTGCGCGTCATCGTGATATAATCGATAAAATAGACGACAGACAAGCCCAACTTTAACACTGAGCTAAGATAATGTTTGAGAATTTAAGTGACAGATTATCGCGCACATTGCGCAATATCAGCGGCAGAGGCCGACTGACCGAAGAAAACATTAAAGACACACTGCGCGAAGTGCGTATGGCTTTATTAGAAGCTGATGTGGCTTTGCCCGTGGTTCGTGAGTTTATTGCACGTGTCAAAGAGAGTGCAGTAGGTCATGAAGTTAACAAAAGTCTGACCCCAGGTCAGGAGTTTGTCAAAATTGTACAAAATGAGCTGGTAAATGCGATGGGAGAGGTCAATAACGATCTTGACCTTTCAGCTCAGCCTCCTGCCGTGGTATTAATGGCTGGTTTACAGGGTGCGGGTAAAACGACAAGTGTTGCTAAACTCGGTAAATTTTTAAAAGAGAAAAAGAAGAAAAAAGTATTAGTAGTTTCTGCTGACGTCTATCGTCCCGCAGCGATTAAACAACTGGAAACCTTAGCCGAAACGGTTGGTGTTGACTTTTTCCCTTCAACGGTACAAGAAAATCCCGTCACCATTGCTAGCAATGCGTTAAAACATGCTCAGCTCCAATTTTATGATGTATTGCTGGTGGATACTGCGGGTCGTTTACATGTTGATGAAGGCATGATGGAGGAGATCCAACTTCTTCATAAAGCAATCAATCCAGTAGAAACCCTATTCGTTGTTGATGCAATGACAGGGCAAGATGCTGCTAACACCGCAAAAGCCTTTAATGAAGCACTCCCTTTAACAGGGGTGGTATTAACTAAAGTTGATGGTGATGCTCGTGGTGGTGCCGCATTATCTATTCGTCATATCACAGGGAAACCAATTAAATTCCTCGGTGTTGGTGAAAAAACAGAAGCATTAGAACCTTTCCATCCCGATCGTATTGCCTCACGTATTTTAGGCATGGGCGATGTTCTTTCATTAATTGAAGATATCGAAAGTAAAGTTGACCGAGCGCAAGCTGAAAAGCTGGCAACTAAACTAAAAAAAGGGGACGGTTTTGATTTAAATGATTTCTTAGATCAGTTAAAGCAAATGAAAAACATGGGGGGCATGGCGAGTATGCTAAGTAAAATGCCCGGCATGTCTCAGGTACCTGATGCGGTGAAATCACAAATGGACGACTCAATTTTAGTCAAAATGGAAGCTATTATTAGCTCAATGACGAAAAAAGAGCGCCAAAAACCTGAAATCATCAAAGGTTCTCGTAAACGTCGTATTGCGATGGGATCGGGAACACAAGTGCAAGACGTCAACCGCTTATTAAAGCAGTTTGATGATATGCAACGTATGATGAAAAAGATGAAGAAGGGCGGCTTGGCTAAGATGATGCGTGGCATGAAAGGTATGATGCCACCAGGCTTTCCAGGTCGCTAAAAGCAAAAAGTCCGAAAAAAACGTCGCTTTGGATTGCTTTTTTCGCCAAAGTGAGTAAACTTTTCGGGCTTTTTATATGACAACCGGACGCCATTCCTCGATGGGGTCTGGTTGTTTTGTTAACTAATGAGGATGTTATGGTAACAATTCGTTTAGCTCGTGGCGGCGCAAAAAAGCGTCCGTTTTACCAAGTAGTCGTGACCGATAGCCGCAATGCGCGTGATGGTCGTTTTATTGAACGTGTAGGTTTTTATAACCCACTGGCAACCGGTAATGCAGAAGAATTACGTTTAGACGTAGACCGTGTTGAACATTGGGTTGCTCAAGGCGCAACTGTTTCAGAACGTGTTGCTGGCCTGATCAAATCAGCGAAGAAAAGCGCTTAATCTGTCGCGGTGGTAACAATGAGCGAACAAAAAACCTTTAAAGAGCCTGTAGAACCTATTGTTATGGGTAAGTTGGGCTCACCTTACGGGATCCGTGGTTGGCTCAGAGTTTTTTCTTCCACCGAACATGCCGAAAACATTTTTGAATATCAACCGTGGTTTATTCAACGACATGGTCAATGGGAATCCATTGAGATAGAAACTTGGAAACACCACAATCAAGATATTATCGTCAAGCTAAAAGGTATTGACGACAGAGATGCTGCAAATATTTTGACTAATTTTGAAATTGTCGTAAGTGCTACACAACTTCCTGATCTAGACGGTGAGTATTACTGGAAAGATCTGATGGGTTGTCAGGTAGAAACTGACAAGGGCTACGATTTAGGTGTCGTTAACGACATGATGGAAACGGGCTCAAATGACGTCATGGTAATCAAAGCAAATCTGAAAGATGCATTCGGTGTCAGGGAGCGGTTAGTTCCGTTTCTTGATGGGCAGGTTATCAAGAAAGTCGATCTCTCAGCGAAAAAAATTATCGTTGATTGGGATCCTGGTTTTTAGATTCTCCGGTTAACGGTTCTCAACAGTGGGACAGTGCAAATGTGGATTGGGGTAATTAGCCTATTTCCTGAAATGTTCCGCGCTATAACCGAGTACGGGGTGACTGGTCGGGCAGTGAAGCATGGTCTGCTGAATGTGGAATGTTGGGATCCCCGAGATTTCACTTATGACAGACATCATACAGTAGATGATCGCCCTTATGGCGGTGGTCCCGGTATGTTGATGATGGTACAACCGTTAAGGGAAGCTATTCATCAAGCAAAAGCTGCGGCAGGTGATGGTGCAAAGGTGATTTATTTATCACCTCAAGGGCGCAAACTCGATCAACAAGGTGTTTGCGAATTGGCCACAAATGAGAAATTAATTCTGGTTTGCGGTCGGTACGAAGGAATAGATGAGCGTGTCATTCAGACCGAAATCGATGAAGAGTGGTCTGTTGGTGATTACGTATTAAGTGGTGGGGAACTCCCTGCCATGATAATGATAGATGCAGTAGCACGTTTTGTTCCTGGTGTTCTTGGACATGCGGCTTCGGCGAAAGAAGACTCTTTTGCAGAAGGATTACTGGATCATCCTCACTATACTCGTCCAGAGGTGTTAGATGGTATGGCGGTTCCGGCAGTGTTACTGTCTGGTAATCACGCTCATATTAATCGCTGGCGTATGAAACAATCGCTGGGCCGGACCTGGCTAAGAAGACCTGAGCTTCTGGAAAGCCTAGCTCTGACTGACGAGCAAAGAGTGCTGTTAGCAGAATTCCAGCAGGAACATTTGCAAAGAACAGCAGAGTAAGTCTGACACAAAGTGTCATTAATATCAGTTTACCTAGGGTAAGAGAGTTATTATGAGCAATATTATTAAACAAATCGAACAAGAACAAATGAAGCAAGATGTACCTTCATTTCGTCCAGGCGATAATGTAGAAGTTAAGGTATGGGTCGTTGAAGGTTCTAAAAAACGTCTGCAGGCATTCGAGGGCGTGGTTATCGCTATTCGTAACCGCGGTCTGCACTCTGCATTTACTGTTCGTAAAATTTCTAATGGCGAAGGTGTTGAGCGTGTATTCCAAACTCACTCCCCAGTCGTAGATAGCATCACAGTTAAACGTCGTGGTGCGGTTCGTAAAGCTAAACTGTACTACCTGCGTGAGCGTTCAGGTAAGGCTGCACGTATTAAAGAGCGTCTTAACGCTAAATAATACGCTTTCGCACATCCGAAAGTTATGGTTAAAAGGCCAGCATCAGCTGGCCTTTTTTTGACTATAACCTGCTCTATTTCCTCTAATGTCTTCTATCTTTTTATAAGCACTCGACAATAACTCACCTCCTTGCCTATTTTTCTCATCATTAAATAACATCTCTTATAAAGTCGTTTCATCTGCTAGGTGAAGGCCAATTTCTTGCGAATGTAAAATTAAAATTACAGTCTGCTATTTTTATTTTATCTTGGTCACATTTTTTGTGTTATTTTGATATTTATAATCTATTGATTTATAAAGATAAATCTAACAACATCCCTATTATGTAAACATATAATTACGATTATACCTTTTTTATTGAAAATATGGATTGATTTCTTTACATTGCATGTTATCTTATCGTTTAGACACACAAAAATCACAATGACAGACATAAAAAAGGTAAAGATTATGATCATGCAAAAAGACGCACTCAATAATGTCAACATCAGCGAAGAGCTGGTGTTAATTACGCCGGAAGAGTTAAAACAAAAATACCCGTTGAGTCGTAATGATCTGCATGCCATTACTCAATCACGTCAAACTATTTCTGAAATTGTTCAACGTCGTGATCCGCGTTTATTAGTGGTATGTGGCCCTTGTTCTATTCATGATGTCGATGTTGCGTTAGATTACGCAAAACGTCTAAAAGTCTTAGCGTCTGAGTTAAGTGATAGTCTGTATATTGTGATGCGTGTCTATTTTGAAAAACCTCGTACAACAGTTGGTTGGAAAGGTTTAATTAGTGATCCGTTTATGGATGGCAGTTTTGAGATGGAAAAAGGCTTACATATTGCCCGTAAACTATTAACAGAGTTGGTTCAGTTAGGTTTACCTTTAGCTACGGAAGCCTTAGATCCTAACAATCCTCAATACTTAGGTGATTTATTTAGTTGGTCAGCTATTGGGGCAAGAACGACCGAATCTCAGACCCATCGTGAAATGGCATCAGGTTTATCAATGCCTGTCGGTTTTAAAAATGGTACAGATGGTAATTTAGATACGGCTATTAATGCGATGAAAGCGGCTTCTATGCCACATCGTTTTATGGGCATTAATCAATCAGGACAAGTCTGTTTATTACAAACACAAGGCAATCCTGATGGACATGTTATTTTGCGTGGGGGTAAGAAACCTAATTACCATGAAGAAGATGTCGCGTTATGTGAAGCTCATATGATAAAAGCGGGATTAACACCATCATTGATGATTGATTGTAGTCATGGTAATTCAAATAAAGATTTTCGTCGTCAATCTGTCGTGGTTGATTCAGTGATTGAGCAAATTAAAAAAGGTAATCAATCAATAACAGGAATTATGTTAGAAAGCCATATTAATGAAGGCAATCAGTCATCAGAGCAGCCCCGTAGTGAGATGAAGTACGGTGTTTCTGTTACTGATGCATGTATTAGCTGGGAAACCACTGAATCGGTGTTAAGAAATCTGCATCAGCAAATTTCGCCAGTTTTAGCACAGCGTGCAGCGCAACTAAGAAAAGTTAGCTAACCCAATAACACTTTAATAAGAAGAGGCAAGCATAGATGGCTGAAGAATTACAAAATTTGCGAGAGCAAATTGATCAGGTGGATAAAACATTGCTTTCTTTACTCGCCAAAAGAATGCAATTGGTAGCAGAAGTGGGAGAAGTTAAAAATCGCCACGGGTTACCTATCTATGCACCAGATAGAGAAGCCGCAATGCTTGCTTCTCGACGTAATGAAGCAGAAAAAATGGGTATTTCTGCTGATTTAATTGAAGATGTTTTACGTCGAGTAATGAGAGAGTCATATAGCAAAGAAAATGATAAAGGCTTTAAAACACTTAATCCCCAATTAGGCAAAATTGTCATTGTGGGGGGGAACGGAAAAATGGGGAGGCTTTTTTCTCGTCTCTTTACACTTTCTGGCTATCAAGTGGAAAGTCTTGAAGCGGATGAGTGGCAAAGTAAATCTCCGGCTATTTTTGCGGATGCCGGTATGGTGATAATCAGTGTCCCAATCCATTTAACGGTTGATGTTATTAAGCAATTACCGCCCTTGCCAGAAAATTGTTTATTGGTAGATTTAGCCTCAATCAAGCAAGCGCCTTTAGAGGCGATGTTAAAAGCACATAATGGCCCTGTTTTAGGACTACATCCAATGTTTGGTCCAGATGTGCCAAGTTTAGCAAAACAAGTTATCGCTTATTGTGAAGGGCGAGATTTATCACATTTTGAGTGGTTGCTTGAGCAACTTATGGTGTGGGGAGCAAGAGTAGAGGCTATTACTGCACAAGAGCACGATAAAAATATGAGTTTTATCCAAGCATTGCGACATTTTACTACTTTTGCATATGGGCAACATTTGGTGAAAGAGAATGTCGATTTAGCCAGTTTATTAAGATTATCTTCTCCCATCTATCGTTTAGAGCTAGCGATGATTGGTAGGCTCTTTGCTCAAGATCCACAATTATATGCCGATATTATTTTATCTTCACAAGAAAACATTAACTTGATCCGTAGATATCATCATTCATTAGGTGAAGCTATAGCCTTATTAGATATAAACACAAAAGATGAATTTATTGGCTCATTTAATAATGTAAGTGATTGGTTCGGTGATTATGCTTCACAATTTATGAAAGAGAGTGGTGCGTTATTACAAAAAGCCAATGATAGCCGGATTTAGTATAAATATACATAAACGCTATACCTAATACTTATAGTAAGAAAAACGAATGACAGGTTATGTTATTCGTTTTTTATTTTATATGTTATATCTTGCGATAAATATTACCACTCATCATCACAAGGGGGCCAAACACAGCGAGTAGATTGTTGGGTATTGCTATTATGTTGACAATACTGATTAACAGTGCTGGTATCTTTGATTTTATTATCCCAAGTATAAGCGCTAGCATAAAAAGCGAATAAACTTGATAGTATAAAAATAATTAATTTCTTCATTTTCTTCTCCTAACGTTGATAGTTATAACTTAATAATCTTTCGGAACGGGGCATGGGCTTACGGTACAGCGAGTTGAACTTATATGGTGATCTAATGAATAGGAGTAATAGCCTTTTCCTTTATGAGCACTATCAACGAAATTCAAATAGCTCAAACCTAGCAGTAACATGATAATTGTATGCATATCTATTCCTTACTTATTCAATATTCACAATGAATAAAACCAATATACATTTAGAAAAAATGAATGAAATTTCTATTTTTAGTAATCACCTAATAATGACAACATTATATTATTTTTAATTTATTTGTTATGTAATTGTTGTCTATGGGTTTAATTAGTTAATGATAAATGTTCAAGAATGTCTTTTCTTTTTAAGCTATTTGTCGGTGAGATCTTAAATTTGCATAAAATAATTAACGGATATTAAAACTATAACAACGATCAAAAAAATACCTATAACAGATGCCGTAAATTATATTGGTCGACGTTGTTTTTTTGCAAAAAGTGCTAACGATTTAATTGTATTATTTTTTATTTCTATTCCGATGCGTTTTTTAAGGGGTTAATGATGGATTTTATAATACAACTAGCCATTATATTAGTTTGTTTATTTTATGGAGCAAGGAAAGGGGGAATTGCATTAGGTCTATTAGGCGGAGTGGGGCTGGTTATTTTAGTCTTTATTTTTAATTTACCTCCGGGTAAACCGCCTGTCGATGTGATGTTAGTGATTATTGCTGTCGTCTCTGCATCTGCAACGTTACAAGCATCGGGTGGTTTAGATGTTATGTTGCAAATAGCTGAAAAATTATTAAGAAAAAATCCGAAGTATATTTCTATTGTTGCACCTCTCGTTACCTGTACCCTGACTATATTATGTGGTACTGGACATGTGGTTTATACCATTTTGCCTATTATCTATGATGTATCGATTAAAAATAATATTCGTCCAGAAAGACCGATGGCAGCCAGTACCATTGGTTCACAAATGGGAATTATCGCAAGTCCTGTATCTGTTGCGGTCGTCACCTTAGTGGCAATGTTAGGTAATGTCACTTTTAATGGTAAGCATCTTGAGTTTTTAGATTTATTAGCGATTACCATTCCATCAACCTTTATTGGTATTTTAGCCATTGGGATTTTTAGCTGGTTTAGAGGTAAAGAGTTAGATAAAGATCAGCGCTTCCAAGATTTTATTTCCATACTAGAGAATCATGATTACGTTTATGGTGATACTGCAACATTGTTAGATAAGAAATTACCAATGAAAAATTGGGTAGCAATGTGGATATTCTTAGGTGCGATTGCGGTTGTTGCTGTATTAGGTGCATTTTCTGAATTACGTCCCGTATTTAATAATAAACCATTATCTATGGTATTAGTTATTCAAATGTTTATGTTATTAGCGGGCGCTTCTATTATTATTATTTGTAAAACTAATCCCTCACTTATTTCTAAAAATGAAGTTTTTCGCTCCGGTATGATAGCCATTGTGGCGGTCTATGGTATTGCTTGGATGGCAGAAACCATGTTCTCTGCACATATGAAAGAAATAGAAGCTGCATTAGGACAATTAGTTCGTGAGTATCCTTGGGCTTATGCCGTTGTCTTATTACTTGTTTCTAAGTTTGTTAATTCACAAGCCGCCGCATTAGCCGCAATAGTTCCCTTGGCTTTAGGTATTGGTATTGATCCTGCCTATATTGTTGCTTCAGCACCGGCGTGTTATGGCTATTATATTCTTCCTACTTACCCCAGTGATTTAGCCGCTATCCAATTTGACCGTTCAGGAACAACACGTATAGGTCGTTTTGTTATTAATCATAGCTTTATTTTACCGGGATTAATTGGTGTTACTGTTTCTTGTATTTTTGGCTGGGTATTTGCTGCTATGTATGGTTTTTTATAATTAGCTAAATTATCCTGGGAATAGAGTCATAAAAGTAGAAAAGCCAGATAACAATAAGCTATCTGGCTTTTTGTTATAAAGTAGGGTAATAAGCTATTGTATTTCAACGGGTACAATATTTTCTGAAGGATAGCATCCTAATACTTTGAGTGAACGAGATGTTTTTGATAAGTCATGTAATGCTTTTTGCATATTGATATCCCGTAAATTAGCTTGTACATCAATATAAAACATCTCTTCCCAAGGTGTACCATTTATTGGGCGAGACTCTAATTTAGTCATAATAATGCTGTATTGTTTTAAGGTAATTAAAGCATCAACTAATGCCCCTGCTTGTTGCCCCGTTGCCATTAAAAAGGTGGTTTTTGCAGGTACTTGTTCTGATACATCAATAGGTTTACGGGCAATCACAATAAAACGAGTAACATTAATTTGTTGATTAGCTAAATTACTAGCAAGTGGTGTTAAATTATAAAGCGATCCGCCAGCTTCACTGCCAATAGCGGCTACATGGGGAGATTGTGCTAATGCAACTTTTTCCATTGCCGCGGCTGTGCTTTCACAATATTCAATTTTCCAGTGAGGGTATTGATTTAAATAGTGACTGCACTGTTGGAAGGGTTGCGGATGGCTATAAATAGTGTGTAATTCTTCTAGGCTACTCTTAACTGCTGTTAATAAAGCATGGTTTATCGGAATACGAATTTCGCCAACAATCGACAGCGAGGTGGTTTGTAGTAAATCATAAACATCATTAATTGCACCAGAGCTGGTGTTTTCAATAGGTAGTAAACCGTAATCCGCTTGTCCTGTTTCTACCAGTGTAAAAATATCTTCAAATTTATGGCAAGTGCAATCAACAAAAGTATCAAAATGGCGGGCTGCATATTGGCGAGCGGCAATATGAGAATAAGAACCTTTAGGGCCTAAATAAGCAATTCTTGCAGATTCATTTGCAGTAGCATTAAGGTGTTGCTGTAAAATGGCTTGCTGCGTGAGCACCGAATCTTCGATGATCATTTGGAAAATTCGGCTGATATAAAAGCCATCTAATCCAACGTTTTTCCCTTTTTCGATTAATAGCTCAAGCAGTTCACGCTCACGGTTTTTATCTCGAATAGGGCGGTGGGTATTTAATTTAAATTGGGCAACTTCAGTCGATAATTGGCGTCTTTGAGCTAATAGTGAAAGTAGTTCAGAATCTAGCGCAGTGATTTTATCTCTGATTGCTAATAAATCGAGTTTTTCCATGTTAGTGCCCTATACTTTTGTATCGTACCATTTTAAATAAAAAAGCCTCCATTTTTGGAGGCTATTGTCGTTCTTACTTTTCTTTCTGAAATAAACAAAGCCTCTTTAAGAATAGAGTAAAAAGAAAAAGAAGAATGGCAAAAAAGAGTGAGTCATCATTATATGGATTGATTAACTATTTAACATATAGCTATCAAACATGATGATGGGTGAGGAGTCAAGAAAAATACAATAAAAAGCGCATCACGAGGATGCGCAGAGGCGTTTTGAGTCAGTGAATTATTCTAATTTTTAATCAAGCTTCACTACTTATATTTCATTTACGAGTAAATTTTCTTCTTTTAAGCTATTGGCCGCACGTCGAGACTCATTTTTATGCTGAACTTTATTTAATTGACGTTCCAATTTTGCCAAGAGATCATTAATTGCCGCATACATATCAACATGTTGTGCGTTTGCTACAAGTTGTCCATTCGGAGTATGAATACTTGCATCAACACTAAAACCTTTTGGATCCTTAGTGAGAATAATATGAGGGTTGATTAAATTTACCTGCCATTTGTTAAGTTTAGTTAAACGGCTTTCAATGTGTTCACGTAGTGCTGGGGTAATGTCCATTTGTTTGCTAGTGATATTTATAATCATATAGTTACCTCTTTATTACTCCATCTTGGATAGGTTCAGAATATCGTGATACACAATTTAAAACATGATCAAGATCACTTTTTGTTAGAAGTTTATATAACAAGTAATAGAAACGTGACAAATGATAAATAGCTGAAAAAGAGTGCTTGTAGAGTCGTGTTTATTCGTTCATATTAAGAGGGTTGGTCTGATGAAAAGTAAGTTTTTAGCCTTTGAATTAGCATAAAAAAACAGCAGCGCTAGGCTGCTGTTTTTGATAGTAAAAATGTTTAAGCAGGGTTGGCTGCAATCAGTGAGGCAACTTTATCTGCTTCTTGAGTTAAACCTAGTTTTTTGTAGGCATTTTCCATATACACAAGCGCTTCACGTGTAGCTTCGGTATCTGGATAATCACGCATCATTTGTTCAACTCGATTAATAACCGCGACATAAGCCCCTCGTTTGGTATAGAATTTCGCAACAGAGAGTTCATATTTCGCTAAACGGTTTTTAAGAAAAACAAGACGCTTTGTGGCATCTGCTGTGTAGAGGCTATCAGGATAGTAGCGAACTAACTGGCTAAAGTCTTTGAAAGCCACTCTTGCATGCTGAGGATCACGGTCTGAGCGATCAATACCAAAGAATCCTTGTAATGCACTATCATCTAATGCCTGAGCGGTTAACCCACGCATATATAGAACATAGTCAATATTCGGATGGGTTGGGTTTAATCGCATAAAGCGGTCAATAGCGGAAATCGCCATTGGTAACTCAGCTGATTTATAATAAGCATAAATCAGATCAAGCTGAACTTGTTGTGAGTAAGGACCAAAAGGATAGCGATTATCGAGAGACTCCAGTTGTTTGATAGCCGCTCCATAATTGCCATCTAGCAATTTTTCTTGGCTTGTTGCATAAAGCTCAGAAGGAGACATATCAGCAGTTGCGTCTTTGTCTGAACTAGAACAGCCAGAAAGTAACAGGCTTACAGTGGCCGCTGCCACTAGGTATTTCATGCGTCTCATCACGTATTGATTATCCTCTGAATAGGTTTGGGAGTCTCTCCGTGAAGCTCCCTGAAATCGGTTATACTATAACTCATTTTAAATGAAACGGCTGTGCCGTCAAAATACTAACTTAATATAGAAACTATTTATGTCTCAACAAATACGACTTAATGCTACAGTCGCAGATTCACAGCTGGGTCAACGCTTAGATCAGGCTTTGGCCGAATTGTTCCCTGATTATTCAAGATCACGCATAAAAGAGTGGATCTTAGACAATAGAGTGCAGGTTAACGATAAAATCATCAATAAGCCAAAAGAAAAAATGCTTGGCGGTGAAAAAATTGAAGTCGATGCCTTAATCGAAGAGGATGTTCGTTGGGAGCCTCAGAATATTCCGTTAAATATCGTCTATGAAGATGATGATATTTTGGTGATTAATAAACCAAGAGATCTTGTTGTTCATCCCGGTGCAGGTAATCCTGATGGCACCGTATTAAATGCACTTCTTTATCGTTATCCAGAGATTGTTAATGTTCCCCGTGCTGGTATTGTTCATCGTTTAGATAAAGATACAACAGGTTTGATGGTTGTTGCAAAAACAGTTCCCGCTCAAACTCACTTGGTAGAAGCATTACAGCGTCGCGAAATCACCCGTGAATATGAAGCGGTTGCAACAGGGAGGATGACAGCAGGAGGGCTGGTTAATGAGCCAATTTCTCGACATCCCACCAAACGTACCCATATGGCAGTGCACCCAATGGGAAAACCTGCGGTGACACATTATCGTGTTATGGAACATTTCCGTGCCCATACCCGCTTACGTTTGCGTCTAGAAACCGGTCGAACTCACCAAATTCGTGTCCATATGGCTCATATCCATCATCCATTAATTGGTGATCAACTGTATGGTGGTAGACCGCGTCCTTTGAAAGGGGCTAGTGAAGAATTTCGTGAGACGTTACGTCGCTTTGACCGACAAGCACTACATGCCACAATGTTACGCCTTTATCATCCTATTACCGGAATTGAAATGGAATGGCATGCACCGTTGCCTGATGATATGGTAGAACTTATTCGCGTACTAAAAGTGGACGCAGAACAGTTTAAAGATGAAATGGACTGGTAAATGACCTCATTGATTTATCCTGATTGGCCACAGCCTGACAATATTGGCGCATGTAGCACATTAAGAACTGGCGGTGTTAGTTTGCCACCTTATGACAGCCTTAATTTAGGAGCGCATGTGGGCGATGATGCGCTATTGGTAGAACAAAATAGACGTATCATTTGTCAACAAGCTCAATTACCTGAAATGCCATTATGGTTAACACAGGTTCATGGTATTGAGGTGGTCAATTTGAATAATCAAGACAATCATACCGTTGAAGGCGATGCCCTTTACACCTCTAGTGCTAATAAGGTGTGCGCTATCATGACCGCAGATTGTTTACCTGTGCTATTTAGTACCATTGATGGAACGGAAGTTGGTGCTGCCCATGGTGGATGGCGCGGGCTTTGCCAAGGTGTATTACAACAGACACTCGCTCAATTTAAAGCCTCTAATGAGAAGATTATGGCGTGGTTAGGGCCAGCAATAGGCCCTAATGCTTTTGAAGTAGGGGCAGAAGTCCGTCTCGCTTTTGTAGAAAAAAATATTGCCTTTGATAGCGCATTTATTCCCCACAATGGCAAATACTTAGCTAATATTTATATGTTAGCGAGAATAATTCTGCAGGAAAGTGGGGTAAATCAGATTTATGGTGGGGACTTTTGTACTGTTAGCGATAAATCACGCTTTTTCTCCTATCGACGTGAACATACTACCGGACGTATGGCCTCATTAATCTGGATCAAATAGACGCTCTCCAACGTTTATTCTTCCTTATCCCAAATATAGGCAAATATTTTTGCTCAAAATTGTCATTTTGAGCTTGAATATTGTCTAAATGACCTCATCTATTCTCCAGTGATAAATTTTAAATCGAATTTTACTTGGAGGTGTTATGCGTCTGGATAAATTAACCAATAAATTCCAGCAAGCTCTCGCAGACGCCCAGTCATTGGCACTTGGGAACGATAATCAATTTATAGAACCCATACATTTACTGAGTGCGTTATTTAATCAACAAGGTGGCTCTATTCGCCCACTATTAACATCCACAGGTGTTAATGCCTCACAATTTAATGAAAGAATTAATGATGCATTATCTCGATTACCAAAAGTGGAAGGTGCTGGTGGAGAAGTTCATCCTTCAAACGATTTAATTAAACATCTTAATTTATGCGATAAGTTAGCTCAGAAAAAAGGTGATGAATTTATTTCATCAGAACTTTTTCTTTTAGCTGCCATGGAAAGTGGTGGTCAGGTTGCTGACATGCTAAAAGCCGCCGGAGCTAACAAAGTCAGTTTAGAATTAGCCATTGAAAAAATACGTGGTGGAGAAACAGTGAACGATCAAAATGCAGAAGACCAACGTCAAGCATTGAAAAAATATACTGTTGATTTAACAGAACGAGCAGAACAAGGCAAGCTTGACCCCGTTATTGGACGTGATGAAGAAATAAGAAGAACAATCCAGGTATTACAACGTCGTACTAAAAATAACCCAGTATTAATTGGTGAGCCTGGTGTAGGTAAAACCGCGATTGTTGAAGGTTTAGCTCAACGGATCGTTAATGGAGAAGTTCCTGAAGGTTTAAAAAATAAACGTGTGCTTTCACTTGATATGGGATCTTTATTAGCAGGGGCTAAATATCGTGGTGAATTTGAAGAGCGTTTAAAAGCGGTATTAAATGATTTATCTAAACAGGAAGGTAGTGTCATTCTGTTTATTGATGAATTACATACTATGGTTGGTGCCGGTAAAGCTGATGGTGCGATGGATGCAGGGAACATGTTGAAACCTGCTTTGGCACGTGGCGAATTACACTGTGTCGGCGCCACTACATTAGATGAGTATCGCCAATACATTGAAAAAGATGCGGCTTTAGAGCGTCGTTTCCAAAAAGTTTATGTGGCGGAGCCTACGGTAGAAGATACCATCGCCATTTTGCGTGGTTTAAAAGAGCGTTATGAATTGCATCACCATGTACAAATTACGGATCCGGCGATTGTAGCAGCAGCTACTTTGTCTCATCGTTATATTTCTGATCGTATGTTGCCAGATAAAGCAATTGACTTAATCGATGAGGCTGGTGCAAGTCTACGTATGCAGATGGATTCAAAACCAGAAGCATTAGATAGACTGGATAGAAGAATTATTCAGCTAAAACTTGAACAGCAAGCACTGCAAAAAGAATCTGATGATGCAAGTAAGAAACGTTTAGCTATGTTAAATGAAGAACTTGCAGAAAAAGAGAAAGAGTATTCTAGCTTAGAAGAAGAGTGGAAAGCAGAAAAAGCAGAGCTTACTGGTACTCAGCATATAAAAGCAGAATTAGAGCAAGCGCGTATTGCACTAGAGCAGGCTCGTCGTAGTGGTGATTTGGCAAAAATGTCAGAGATCCAATATGGTCAAATTCCTACTTTAGAAAAACAACTTGCTGAAGCTAATAAAACTGAAGATAAGCATATGAAACTGTTACGTAACAAAGTAACAGATGCTGAAATCGCTGAAATCTTAGCACGTTGGACAGGTATCCCTGTGTCTAGAATGTTAGAAGGGGAGCGTGAAAAACTGTTAAGAATGGAACAGGAATTACATAGACGCGTTATCGGCCAAGATGAGGCGGTAAATGCAGTCTCTAACGCAATTCGTCGTAGCCGTGCTGGATTATCAGATCCAAATCGCCCAATTGGTTCGTTCTTATTCTTAGGGCCAACCGGGGTTGGTAAAACTGAATTGTGTAAAGCGCTCGCTGATTTCTTGTTTGATAGTGATGATGCGATGGTGCGTATCGATATGTCTGAGTTTATGGAGAAACACTCTGTTTCACGTTTAGTGGGGGCGCCTCCAGGATATGTGGGCTATGAAGAGGGTGGTTACCTAACAGAAGCTGTTCGTCGCCGTCCTTATTCTGTCATCTTATTAGATGAGGTAGAAAAAGCGCATCCTGATGTGTTTAATATTTTATTACAGGTATTAGACGATGGCCGCTTAACAGATGGACAAGGTAGAACCGTTGATTTCCGTAATACCGTAGTCATTATGACATCAAACTTAGGCTCGGATTTAATTCAAGAGCGCTTCGGTACTCTTGATTATCCGGCAATGAAAACTATTGTTATGGATGTTGTTGGTCACCACTTTAGACCTGAATTTATTAACCGTATTGATGAGGTAGTGGTATTCCATCCATTAGGTAAAGAGAATATTGCCGCTATTGCTCAAATTCAATTACGTCGTTTGTATCAGCGTTTAGAAGAGCGTGGTTATCACGTGACTATTACGGGAGCAGCATTAGAAAAACTGGGTGAAGTTGGATTCGACCCAATCTATGGTGCTCGTCCATTGAAACGTGCTATCCAGCAAGAGGTTGAAAACCCATTAGCGCAAGATATCTTGTCGGGTAAATTAGTTCCGGGTAAAGAAATTATCTTGGACTTAGATGACAATCAGATCATTGCAAAACAGTCATAAAGTATCTTTATATATAGTAATGATATATAGAAGATGTCATTAAATTGAAAAAGAGGCCTGAATAGGCCTCTTTTTTATGCCTGCAGTTTTGTGTTTTTAAAGGTAAATGAACAGAACAAAGAGAAGAGTACCTATTTGATCTGTTTTTTGAGCAATAAATGTTTATAAATAGCGCTAAAATCGATGCTCTGATTATTAAATATGCTGTTGAACATTTTTTTTCAAAAAACTATTGCCAGCCTCA
>NZ_KV792007.1:0-57103 GCF_001808035.1 Proteus sp. HMSC14B05
GGATGGTTTCCCATCGGCGGTTTTCAAGACCGCTGCCTTCAGCCACTCGGCCATCCTTCCATGGCGCGCAATTATGCCTATCTCTGAGCTTGCTGTCCAGTCCTGATGATAAAAAAAATGTTTTTTTTATTTGTTTGCTTAAACTTCAGTCGAATTTTGCCTAAAAAACGATAACTTATTAATTTAGTGGTTAAATTTTGTGAGTTTTTGCTTTGTGATGATGGTGCTTTACAGATAAAAGCGATGAATAAAGGCGAGAAAAAGATAAGAAAAAACCCGCTATCTCTTACGAGATAACGGGCTCTTATATGGTGCCGGCTACCGGAGTCGAACTGGTGACCTACTGATTACAAGTCAGTTGCTCTACCAACTGAGCTAAGCCGGCGAATTCTGGCGGAAGGATAGAGATTCGAACTCTAGGATGGTTTCCCATCGGCGGTTTTCAAGACCGCTGCCTTCAGCCACTCGGCCATCCTTCCATAGCGCGAAATTATGCCTATCTCTGAGCTTGCTGTCTAGCATTCAGCGTAAAAAAAATGACTTTTTTTGTTTATTTGCTCAAACTTCACCCGAATATCCCTTTTAAAGTAATAACCTGTTAATATAATGACTTAATACTGATGGTTGTTTAGCCAATTTTTTCTTTTTTTATTGACTTCATTTCTTAAAGGCTCGCAAACTGAATGCGTACACTGACCCAATTAAAGCCAAATACATTAACTCGCTTATATGCTCTGTTTCTTCTGTTTATGGCCATATCCCTTTTTCTATATGCTTATAGCTATTTTGATACTTGGCTAGAAAGTAAAAAAAATGCCATTAATAACACGACTAATAAGTTTGCTTCTCAAGTTGAAGATTACCGCTATCACGCTAACCAACTATTCCAGTTATCAAACAAAATTAATGATCCAACCCTCTTTCTGCCTTTAAAAATCAATCCGGTCAAACTACGCTCTGATGTTTATTGGCTTGAAGGACGCGATCAGACCGTTGACGCTATTGTTTTTGGTAAATCGAATGAACAAACCTTTCAGTTAGCCGGTTATTTTGCAAACGCGTTAGAAATTATTTGGGGGGTACGTAATAACTATAGCTCTCTCTATTATCTTAATGGTAAAGGCAATGATCTTATCCTTATTACTACCCACTCAATACTAAAACCAGAATTGCGCTATAAAGAAAGCTATTTAACACTAACGGCTGAAAACAAACGTTCTGAGCTATTAATGCAATCAACGGCATTAGATGAAAAAGAGAGCCTTTCTCCCATTAGGAAAATGCCGACAGAAAACATTTATTACTATACCTATCGCACCATGTTTAATGTGCCAGGGCAACTGACCAGTGTTATTGCCTTTGATTTACCCATAAATAATTTTCTACCTGCTGAGCTATCACCTCAATATTTAAGATTATTACCCACAGGACAGCAGAGTGTTTATGATAAAAACAATATTGAGGTATCAACGGATGGGACTTCACTCATCTTCTCACAGCCCATCGCAGGAATACCCTACTCTTTATCTTATGAGTATCCACTAAAATCGATTTTCAATGAGATTGTGTATAAAAATATCTGGTTACTTATCAGCCTACTCATTTTTATCTCGATTTCAGTGTTTGGCCATATCTATATTCGTAATAAATATGTATTCCCTTATATTTCGATGACGCGTAATCTTCGCATCAAAGAAGAGATGACTAACGATATCATTTCTAATCTTCCTATTGGTCTATTGGTGTATAATTTTTCATCTAACCATAAGATTATTAGTAATAGCCACGCAGAGAAACTATTACCTCATATCGATTTATCTAAGATCCGCCAGATGGCGATTGAACATAATGGTTTAATCCAAACGGCCATTGATAACGAAATTTATGAGATCCGCACCAGTAGCAACAGCAATATCGATAATACTGCTCTATTCATTTTTCTGAATAAAGACAACGAAGCATTAATCAATAAGAAATTGCAGCTAGCACAACAAGAATATGAAAAAAACACGATTGCACGCCGCAAGATCTTATCCAATATGTCATTGGAACTCATACGACCAATTAAAGATATTAATGAGATGGTATATCAATTTAAAGATCTACTTCCTAACGATACTCACCAACAATTACTGAGTCTGCTATTAGAAAAAACGAATTATATTTCTGAGTGGATAGAAAACATTACGCTAATTAATAAGTTAGAAAATCAAGAATGGAAAATACATCAAGATGAATTTGAACTTTCAACGCTAGTTGAATCTATTCTAATAACCGCATCACCATTTATGATAAGAAAGGGATTAACACTTTATTTCCATAATAATATTAAACCTAGTTTACTTTTATTTAATGATGGCCCAGCATTAAGTAAGATTATTTTATCATTGATTAATTATGCCATTAGTACGACTAATTATGGAAAAATAACCGTCAATCTAAATTTAGAAAAAAATAATGATAAAGAAGAAATAGTAATTGATATTATTGATAGTGGCAGTGGGTTAACAGCTCAAGATCTGGCTAATATTAAATATCCATTTTTAGGTCAAGCTATGGGTGATAAATATTATTCCAACTCGGGTATTATTTTTTATTTATGTCATTTGTTGTGTAACAAAATACAAGGCACTTTGACCATTACAAGCCAAGAAAGTATTGGCTCTCATTTCCGTATCGTACTTCCATACCAGCATATAGATACAGAAGAGCGCTCTTTTGACATATTATTAGAGGGTATAACTGCAAAACTCGCCATAAAAAACCCTGAAATAGAAAAAATAATCTGCCAACAGCTTGATAAATATGGCGCTACATACTTTGATAAAAATAAAGAGAATCTTTACTCAGAATACGATATCATACTTAGAGACACTCCGGATAATAATCCTGAATCAGCAACAGTATTATTAGTTAGCTCTATTACCGGATTTGAAAAAATAGCAAGAAATTTAATAAAGTGTAACTATAACTTCGGTGATCCATTAATTGAGGCTATTACTTATTTGATTGAAGAAAATGAACAACTTTCTCTCGAAACAACTCAAACGAGTATTCGTAATGAGAATAATAACCTTGATCATCACGAAGTAATTCTTAATAATTATAGGAAGAAGTTGAATGATAGTGATTATAAGGAACTATTTATCAATACTGTTCCCATTGATGTTGAAAAACTACACTTAGAAGCAACTAATAAAGACTTTCATTCTCTAGCTCAGACAGCTCATCGTCTGAAAGGGGTTTTTGCTATGTTAGATTTAGAATATCTCAGAGAGAACTGCGAATATTTAGAAGATGACATAAAAAATCATAATGAATTAGAGATAAAAGAACGTATCAATCAACTGGATAAATGGATCCGACAGTTGCTGTAGCAAGGTAACAATTAAACATGAATAACCTTAATATTATTATTGCCGATGATCATCCAATTGTTTTATTCGGCATTCGTAAATCTTTAGAACAAATTGAATGGGTTAATGTTGTTGGTGAATTTGAAGATTCCACTTCACTTATCAATAATTTATCTAAATTAAATGCAGAGGCTCTTATCACCGACCTATCTATGCCTGGTGATAAATATGGTGATGGTATTACGTTGATAAAGTACATCAAAAGACATTATCCTAATTTGTCTATTATTGTACTCACTATGAACAATAACCCAGCTATCTTAAGTGCTGTTCTTGACCTTGAAATCGAAGGTATTGTATTAAAACAAGGTGCGCCTGCTGATCTACCTAAAGCACTTGCAGCATTGCAAAAAGGCAAGAAATTTATGCCTGAAAGCGTGGCTAAACTGTTAGAAAAAGTGAATGCCAATGGTTATGGTGATAAACGCTTATCTCCCAAAGAAAGTGAAGTGTTGCGCTTATTTGCCGAAGGTTTCCTTGTCACTGAGATTGCTAAAAAACTCAATCGTAGTATCAAGACTATCAGTAGTCAGAAAAAATCAGCCATGATGAAGCTCGGTGTCGACAATGATATCGCTCTGCTTAACTACCTATCATCAGTCACTATTGATAAGGAAATTAACGGAGAAAGCTAACCCGTTAACTTTTCTTCTCTATGCTGTATAGATAAAATCAGGAAGCTCATACCCATTGTGGGAGCTTCTCTGCTTTTTTATTACTTTTTATCCGCCATCACATCGTTGGCAACAAAAAAATGTTTTCCCCTCTTCCCCTATCATCCTGAGCCGGCAACCTATCAACAATATTTATCACTGTAATATCGAAATTTTTCAATCAGATCTACCATGAAAAAATATCGCTTTTCCGAGATTAACCGTTGGATTATGCCACATAGGTGAGTAATACGTCTTTTAATACAGTAAGAGAGACTGGCTTGGAAACACAATCATTCATTCCCGCATCAATACAACGTTGTTTTTCTTCGGCAATCGCATTTGCTGTAACACCAATAATAGGAATAGTGCGACTCAATTCACGCACTGTTGTCGCTAATTGATAACCATTCATATTTGGCATATTGACATCGGTTAAAATAATATCGACATGATTTTCTTGCATAAAGGCTAAAGCATCACAGCCATCTTCTGCCGTTGCGGTATTAAAACCAATTTTTTTCAGTTGATCGGTCAACAATAAACGATTGATAGGGTGATCATCAACAATGAGCACTGTCAATAATTGTAGATCGTGATCCGTCATTAACGCATTATTCTCTGAGTCATCAGACTCTAATTTTGTTTGTGGTAATTGTAGGATAATCTTAATTAATTCATTTAATTTATATGTACTGCATAACCAATTATTCTCAGAGATTTTCTTTGCAGGCTCAAAATAGTGTTCATAAATACGGATAAATTGGCAAGACTTATCTAAACATTCATCATGATCGGTGATAATAAAATCATTCTCAGAGACCTGAGTCACTTCCGTGAATAATTGACAATGTAAGCCCACATAACTTAAATATCGTTCAACAAAGCTTTCTAGATACAGATTTTTAATACTGATAAAGCAGCGAATAGTACTCTCTTTATAGAGATTATATTTGGTTTGTCCATCACTCGAATTTAGTGCGCCATATAAAGGGATCCGCACAGTAAAACGACTACCTACATTTTCTTGAGAAACAACACTGATATCACCATCCATCAAGTTAATCAGTTTTTCACAAATCGCTAATCCTAATCCTGTACCTTCTGAAGCACTTTCTGTATTTTGCGAGACCTGAAAGAAGGGTTCAAAAAGCTGATGAAGCATTTTTTCATTTATCCCTCTGCCGGTATCATGAATATCGAAATAGAGATAATATTCATCTCGATACAGGTGCAAAGTAATACATCCTGTCGTAGTAAATTTAATACTATTATTTAGTAGATTAGAGATAACTTGCTGGACACGAACCGGATCGTTATTAACGATTTTAGGTACATCCGGCTCAATAAAGCAGTAAATAGCTAAATCTTTTTTAGCAATTAACGGCAAATAGTTAGAGATAACAAAAGAGACAACTTGGCGACAATTGAATGGCTTAACGTCAATTTTTAATTGTTTCGATTCTATCTTCGAGAAATCAAGGATATCGCTGATAATTTTGAGTAGCAGCGATGAAGAGTTATCCATTGTTTTTAATAATCTGGCAGTCTCTTCATTTTGCGTCAATGATTGTAATAATTCTAAGTTACCAATAATGCCATACAGTGGTGTACGCAGCTCATGGCTGACTGTCGCTAAGAACATTGATTTAGCTTGGTTTGCTTGTTCTGCGGCCGTTGCCATATTTTGTAGAGAGCGTTCCATTTTAACACGAGCGCTGATATCCACTAATACGCAAATCGCCACATCTTCATTCTGATAACGTGAATTCACAAAACTAATTTGCAAATGATTATGATTATTAGTGACCACATCCACTATATTGCTACTTTTTTCAGCAATAATAGAGAGAATATTTTGTTTATCACTATGACTTAATAAGCGAAAATAATTATGGGCGAGCTCATTACTTAAAATAATCATGCCATCACGTATTCTTAAGATACTTATTCCTACTGGGGCTGACGCGACAATTTTATGATTAAACTGCTCATGCTCCTCTAAGCGTGAAGCATTATTTTCTGCAGGTGAAAATATTTTTCGCTCAAAAATCCAAACGAAAATAAAGATAACAATCGCCGAAATGATATTTAAAATAATGGCATTAAAAATAGTAAACTTAAATTCATTTAAAATTTGTTTTAATGGTAGTGAATAAACCACACTAAAAGAAGAAGGAAGTAGCTTACGTTTTGCAACTAAATCACTAAAATCATCATCAAAGCCAAAGTAAGGAGCACTAACATCCGGTACATCCCTTACACTGCGATAATTATTCTCTTCAGGATAACTTAAGACTGGATTATTTTTATTGTTTAAAAGATGAATAGAGATAACGCGATCTTTCGTAGGTGAAAAATACTCCAATCGGATCGCCCTTTCGATACCAATGAGTGCAATAAATTTCCCTGACGCATAAACTGGCGACATGACATAGAGGATACCGCTATCCCCCTTGGCATCAGGTACTATCCAGTATTGATTACTCTCTTTCCCTTGAGCTCGTTGATTAATGTAATTACGTGTATTTTCATAAACCATTTTTTTCAACAGTTCAGTATCAATAGGTGATGCACGCAATGGGAAATTAATCATACACATACTATGAGAGCCAACCATAAATACTTGGTTGATACCTTGTAAAGCAGGGGTATTATCTTTCCAGTAATACAGAATACTATTAAATGATCGAAAATAATTGTTTGTTTGCCCTTTGAATAATTCACAATCGGCACTTTCACTTAATTTATGAAGTGAAAAAGGCCCTTCATAAAAAAAAGAATTATTCATCTTAGGGTTTAAATTGAGTTGCTCTTGATGCCGCTCTGCTAAATATTGCAAATCGCGGATAGTACTCGAGGTTTGGCGAAAGAAGCCCAATAAATCGGTATAGTTATTACTATATTCTTGTCGGATATCTGATTTAGTATCATTAAAGATGTTGATGAGATAAAACATGGTTAATAATGCGCCCATTGCCCACAACATGATACCCAGTGCACGAAAAAGGTAGCGGGAAATTTTTAATGACGTTTTAAATGACGAAAGATATCGCAAATAACCACCCTAATCGGTAATACAGATAATCAACTTTCTCATTCTAACAGAAGTTACTCTAGGTCTGAATGAGATGATCTTTATCATCAGGATAATTTTTTCTGATGACTGATAAAATTTATTGGCTAATAAATGCTTATAATATAAAAAAGCAGGCATTCCGCCTGCTTTTTTTGCTTTAAGTTACTGAAAAATAGCTATTATTCTTCACTATCCGCATCATCTGTTGGTTCAGACTCTGGAACATCAGAGATATTGTCGCTGATCATTTCATCAACTTCATCATCATCTAATGCATCATCTTCATCTTCAACACGTTGTAAGCCAACGACTAGCTCGTCTTCTGTAGTACGGATCAAGGTAACACCTTGTGTATTACGTCCCACAATGCTGACTTCTGATACTCGGGTACGCACTAACGTTCCGGCATTGGTGATCATCATAATCTGGTCAGTTTCTTCAACTTGAATAGCGCCTACCACTTTACCATTACGCTCACTCACTTTAATCGAGATAACGCCTTGTGTTGCACGGTTTTTGGTTGGGTATTCACTTTGAACGGTACGTTTACCATAACCATTTTCAGTCACTGTTAAGATATCACCTTCGCCACGAGGAATGATCAGTGAAACCACTTTATCATCATCAACCAGTTTCATACCACGAACACCTGTCGCAGTACGACCCATTGGGCGAACACACTCTTCTGCGAAACGAACCACTTTACCATCTGCTGAGAACAGCATAGCTTCATTACTACCGTCGGTTAAATCAACACCGATAAGCTCATCGCCATCATTTAAATTAACCGCGATAATACCGGCACTACGAGGACGACTGAAGTCTTGTAATGGTGTCTTTTTAACCGTACCGCTCGCCGTTGCCATAAAGACAAATTTACCTTCTTCATACTCTCTTACTGGAAGAATAGCGGTGATCCGCTCATCTTGCTCTAGAGGTAATAAATTGATAATTGGGCGACCACGAGCACCGCGGCTCGCTTCTGGTAACTGATAAACTTTCATCCAGTACAGGCGACCACGACTTGAGAAACACAAAATAGTATCGTGTGTATTAGCCACCAGTAGGCGATCGATAAAGTCTTCTTCTTTGATCCTTGCGGCTGACTTACCTTTTCCTCCACGACGTTGCGCTTCATAATCAGTCAATGGCTGATATTTAACGTAACCTTGGTGAGATAGTGTCACAACCACATTTTCTTCATTAATCAGATCTTCGATATTAATATCAGCGGTATTTTCAGTGATTTCAGTACGACGAGGATCGTTATATTGTGTTTTGATTGCTGTTAGCTCTTCACGAATAACGTCCATTAAACGCTCAGGGCTTCTCAAAATATGCAATAACTCAGCAATTTGTAGCAGTAATTCACGATATTCATCTAGCAGTTTTTCATGCTCAAGTCCAGTTAGTTTCTGCAAACGCAGATCTAAAATGGCTTGTGCTTGTTGTTCTGTTAGATAGTATTTACCGTCATGCACACCAAATTGTGGCTCTAACCACTCAGGGCGAGCAACATTGCTATCACCAGCACGCTCTAACATCGCAGACACGCTACCGAGATCCCAAGGTTGGGCAATTAATGCTGCTTTCGCTTCTGCTGGGGTTGGTGCTTGACGAATTAATTCAATCACAGGATCGATATTGGCCAAAGCGACCGCAAGTGCTTCTAAGATATGAGCACGATCACGCGCTTTACGTAATTCAAAAATGGTACGACGAGTCACCACTTCACGACGATGGCGAATAAAGGCTGCGATAATTTCTTTTAGGTTCAATAATTTTGGTTGGCCTTGATGAAGCGCAACCATATTAATACCAAAAGAGACTTGCATTTGAGTTTGTGAAAAGAGGTGATTTAATACTACTTCACCGACTGCATCACGTTTGATCTCAACAACAATACGCATACCGTCTTTATCAGACTCGTCACGTAATCCGCTGATACCTTCAATACGTTTATCTTTTACAAGCTCCGCAATTTTTTCAATTAAACGGGCTTTATTCACCTGATAAGGAATTTCTGTCACGATAATGGTTTCGCGACCTGTTTTCTCATCAGTTTCAATATCAGCCTGAGCACGGATATAAATCTTTCCACGCCCTGTACGATAAGCATCTAATATTCCTCTGCGACCATTAATAATCGCAGCAGTCGGAAAATCAGGCCCAGTAATATATTCCATTAATTCTTCTATGGTGATGTCTTCATTATCAACATAGGCAAGACAACCGTCGATAACTTCACCGAGGTTATGCGGAGGGATATTCGTTGCCATCCCAACGGCAATACCTGAAGAGCCATTAACTAACAAGTTTGGAATACGGGTTGGCATAACAGCCGGTATATTTTCTGTTCCATCATAGTTAGGAACAAAGTCGACCGTCTCTTTTTCCAAATCCGCCAGCAGTTCATGGGCGATCTTCGCCATACGAACTTCGGTATAACGCATAGCCGCCGCGGAGTCACCATCAACTGACCCGAAGTTACCCTGACCGTCAACCAACATGTAGCGCATAGAAAAAGGCTGTGCTAAACGAACAATCGTTTCATAGACAGCACTGTCACCGTGCGGGTGATATTTACCGATTACATCCCCAACAACACGGGCTGATTTTTTATAAGGTTTATTCCAATCGTTTCCCAGTACATTCATCGCAAATAGCACTCGGCGGTGTACTGGCTTCAGTCCGTCTCGAACATCGGGTAATGCGCGTCCTACAATAACGGACATCGCATAATCCAAATATGAGCTTTTCAGCTCTTCTTCGATATTAACTGGTGTGATTTCTCTGGCAATGTCGCTCATGGAGCCACTGTCCCTCATACTACGGATTCAAAGGTGTAGAACTATACCACAAATCGCCAATTTTAGGAAAACTGAAACAATGAAATTAATCACTCTTTCGCGATTCTCTTCGATTTAGCTTCGATTTCGCTCTCTAACATTGGTAGAATCATCGGTAATATGAAAATAGGAGTAATACTTTCTGATGAATGATAAAACAACCTCTTTGCATGCTAACGTAGATCAGCATGAAATCGACAAATTTGAGAGTGTCGCATCAAGATGGTGGGATCTTGAAGGTGAATTTAAACCCCTACATCGCATCAATCCACTAAGACTTAATTATATCCAAGAACGTGCTCATGGCTTATTTGGTAAAAAAGTACTTGATGTTGGGTGTGGTGGCGGTATTTTATCTGAAAGTATGGCCCGTGTTGGTGCAGAAGTCACCGGACTTGATATGGGGAAAGAGCCATTAGAGGTCGCACGTCTCCACTCACTGGAAACCGGTATCCCTGTCACCTATATACAAGATACCGTTGAAAACCATGCCGCAGAATATCCACAACGCTATGATGTGGTCACTTGTATGGAAATGTTAGAACACGTTCCAGACCCTTCCTCCATTGTAAGATCATGTGCCAAACTGGTGAAACCAGGTGGACATGTATTCTTTTCTACCATCAACCGTAATAAAAAAGCGTGGTTTATGCTGGTGGTAGGCGCGGAGTATATTCTGAATATGGTTCCTAAAGGCACCCATGATGCGAATAAATTTATTCGTCCCTCAGAATTATTAAGCTGGGTCGATGAAACCAATTTACGTAGCAAAAATATGATTGGGTTACATTACAATCCTATTACAGACAAATTCCGATTAGCGCCAAATGTTGATGTTAATTACATGGTGCACACTCAAGCGACCGATAATTCGGATTTGTGAAATAGAGAGATTGATTTGGTTTAATAAAACATCAAACGATCACATTTTTAAAAATTGACTTTGCCTCTTTTTAGCGTCGTTTTAAGTTTCTGACTGCCTGTATTTATGCAGGGTACAGGCAGTTGTTAAAAAAATTATCCCCTATTTATCCACAGAAACATTCAGATTTGTACACTTGATCAATCCCTCAATTACCATTATCTTGTTATCACCATTTGAACAAACCCCTATATATTGTGTTTCCTTAAATTTCACACCACAAGACTCCTTGGCAATGTTTGTCATCGGGAGCGCTTTTTTGCGGTATAAAATTTCAGGTTGCCCATTTATAGGTCATTAAAGCCAGAAAGGTGCATCGCTCATGAATCACAGCCTGCTCGTCACAAAACGTGATGGTCATAAAGAACGCATTGACTTAGACAAAATTCACCGTGTTATTACTTGGGCCGCTGAAGGTCTAGAAAATGTCTCTGTTTCTCAAGTTGAGTTACGTTCTCAGATTCAGTTTTATGATGGTATCAAAACTGCCGATATCCATGAAACACTGGTTAAAGCTGCTGCAGACTTAATATCTGGTGAAACACCTGATTATCAGTATCTTGCTGCTCGTCTTGCTGTCTTTAATTTACGTAAAAAAGCCTATGGTCAATTTGAGCCACCGGCATTGTATGATCACGTTAAACATTTAGTTGAACTCGGTAAATATGACCGTCATCTTCTTGAAGATTACAGCAAAGAAGAGTTCGAACAGATGGATAAGTTTATTGTTCATCAACGTGATATGAATTTCTCTTATGCAGCAGTGAAACAGCTAGAAGGTAAATATTTTGTTCAAAACCGTATTACCGGTGATATTTACGAAAGTGCACAATTTCTCTATGTGTTAGTTGCCGCTTGCCTATTTTCGCGTTATCCAAAAGAGACGCGTATGGATTATATTGAGCGCTTTTATAACGCGGTATCCACATTTAAAATCTCACTCCCAACACCTATTATGGCGGGTGTAAGAACTCCGACACGTCAATTTAGCTCCTGTGTTCTGATTGAGTGTGATGATAGCCTTGATTCTATCAATGCGACCTCAAGTGCTATTGTTAAATATGTATCTCAACGTGCAGGTATTGGAATTAATGCCGGTCGTATTCGTGCATTAGGTAGTGCTATTCGTAATGGTGAAGCATTCCACACGGGTTGTATCCCATTCTATAAGCACTTCCAAACGGCGGTAAAATCTTGTTCACAAGGTGGGGTACGTGGTGGTGCAGCAACGCTATTTTATCCTTTATGGCATTTAGAAGTTGAAAGCCTACTGGTATTAAAAAATAACCGTGGTGTTGAAGATAACCGTGTACGCCATCTCGATTATGGTGTGCAGTTAAACAAATTAATGTATGAACGTTTAATCAAAGGTCAGGATATTACATTATTTAGCCCGTCTGATGTGCCGGGCCTCTATGATGCATTCTTTGCTGATCAAGACGAATTTGAACGTTTATATGTACAATATGAGAAAGATAAGAGTATTCGCCAAAAACAAGTTAAAGCGGTTGAATTATTCTCACTCATGATGCAAGAGCGTGCCTCTACAGGTCGTATCTATATTCAAAATGTTGACCACTGTAATACACACAGTCCGTTTGATCCGGCGATTGCACCTATCCGTCAATCAAACTTATGTTTAGAAATAGCACTACCAACCAAACCATTAAATGATATTAAAGATCCAAATGGTGAAATTGCCCTATGTACACTTTCGGCCTTTAATCTTGGGGCGATTGAAAATCTAGACGATTTAGAAGAGCTAGCACGTTTAGCCGTTCGCGCGTTAGATGCTTTGTTAGATTACCAAGATTATCCAATTTTAGCAGCTAAACAAGGTGCTATGGGTCGTCGTACACTGGGTATTGGTGTGATCAACTTTGCTTATTATCTGGCTAAACACGGTGTTCGCTACTCAGATGGTAGTGCAAACAACTTAACACACCGTGCCTTTGAAGCTATTCAATACTATTTATTAAAAGCATCAAATGAATTAGCAAAAGAGCAAGGGGCATGCCCATGGTTTAATGAAACCACCTATGCAGAAGGTATCTTACCTATTGATACTTATAAAAAATCATTAGATGTACTGACTAATGAACCTCTGCATTATGACTGGGAAAGCTTACGCAAAGAGATCAAACAATACGGTTTACGTAACTCAACGCTCTCTGCATTGATGCCATCAGAAACATCATCACAAATATCAAATGCAACCAATGGTATCGAACCACCTCGTGGTTATATCAGTATTAAAGCTTCTAAAGATGGCATCTTACGTCAAGTGGTTCCAGAATATGAGCGCCTAAAAGGGGCTTATGAATTACTGTGGCAAATGCCAAGTATCGAAGGTTATTTGCAGTTAGTCGGTATTATGCAAAAGTTTGTCGACCAAGCGATTTCTGCCAACACTAACTACGATCCTACTCGTTTCCCTAGTGGTAAGGTTCCTATGAACCAGCTGCTAAAAGATTTGCTGCTCGCCTATAAATATGGTGTGAAAACACTCTATTATCACAATACCCGTGATGGTGCAGAAGATGTACAAGGTGATCTGGAAGAAGTCGTTGAAACGGCAGATTCAGATTGTGAAGGCGGCGCGTGTAAAATTTAATTGAGGAAGCTATGTCTTATACCACTTTTTCACAAGTTAGAAATGATCAGCTTCAGGAGCCCATGTTTTTTGGGCAACCTGTTAACGTAGCGCGTTATGATCAGCAAAAGTACCCTATTTTTGAAAAACTAATTGAAAAGCAACTCTCTTTCTTCTGGCGTCCAGAAGAAGTTGATGTTTCTCGTGATCGTATTGACTACAATGCGCTTCCCGATCACGAAAAACACATTTTTATTAGTAATTTAAAATATCAAACTCTGCTTGATTCGATCCAAGGTAGAAGCCCTAACGTGGCATTTTTACCTTTAATTTCGATTCCAGAATTAGAAACTTGGGTAGAAACATGGTCGTTCTCTGAAACCATCCATTCACGCTCTTATACCCATATTATTCGTAATATCGTCAACGATCCGTCGGTCGTTTTTGATGATATTGTTGAAAATGAAGAGATTTTAAAACGTGCTCGTGATATCTCATCTTATTATGATGAGTTAATCAATTTAACTAACCTTTACCATATGTTTGGTGAAGGTACGCACCAAATAAAAGGTAAAACTGTTGAAGTTACTTTACGTAAGCTTAAAAAACAGCTTTACCTATGCTTAATGAGTGTTAATGCTTTAGAAGCGATTCGTTTCTATGTCAGCTTTGCCTGTTCATTTGCCTTTGCAGAGCGCGAACTGATGGAAGGTAACGCTAAAATCATTAAATTGATTGCCCGTGATGAAGCATTACACTTAACTGGCACACAGCATATGCTCAATTTACTGCGTTCAGGTCAAGATGATCCTGAAATGGCCGAAATTGCCGCAGAATGCGAACAAGAATGTTATGACCTATTTGTTGAAGCAGCAGAGCAAGAAAAAGAGTGGGCAGAATACCTATTCTCAGAAGGCTCTATGATCGGTTTAAATAAAGAGATCCTTTGCCAATATGTTGAATATATTACTAATATTCGTATGCAGGCAGTAGGACTTAAATTGCCGTTTAAAGCACGTTCAAACCCTATTCCATGGATTAATGCTTGGTTAGTATCTGATAATGTGCAAGTTGCACCACAAGAAGTTGAAGTAAGCTCATATCTAGTCGGTCAAATCGACTCACAAGTAGATACTGATGATTTAAGTAACTTCGAACTGTAAAACAGAGAACTAGCGCTATACATTATGGCATCTCATAAAGTGACCCTGCACCAGCAGGGTCTATCAACCGCATTAGAATTTAGCTCTGAAACGCATCCTTCCTTGTTGGATACGTTAGAGCGCAGCAAAATTCAAATCGAATATCAATGCCGAGAAGGTTATTGTGGCTCTTGCCGATTACGCTTAGTAAAAGGCAAAGTATGTTATCGCAATGAACCATTGGCATTTATTCAAGCTGATGAAATTTTACCTTGTAGCTGTCACCCTGTGAGTGATATCGAAATCGAGATCTGCACAAAGTAAAACCATTGACTATAATGATCACTGTTTTCTTATATTGTTCTTTTTCTAACACAAATGTGTATTTTTAACTAAAGTTAAATAACAGAGTTATAAAAAGGATCGTTACTATGAAACTAAAAACTATTTTACCGATTTGTGCCGCCTCTTTCTCTTTACTGCTATTAGCAGGTTGTTCATCTCCACAAAAAATTGAAACCGTCGATGGGCAAACCATTTTGACCACAGATAAACCTCAAGAAGATGAGTCTACCGGATTAATTATTTATAAAGATGCTGAAACCGGTGCAATCAAACAAATTAATCGTGATCAAATAAGAAGAATGGTTGAGCTTGATGATTAATTAATCTTTTTTTGTCATTCAACAATCAAAGACATGTTAAATAGCGCCAACATTTTGTTGGCGTTTTTTTATATCCCCTCTATTTTGTAAACAAAACATTACACCTATCGTAATTAAAATTTGACAGAAATTTACCATTCTTATACCCTACTTTTAACTAGGTAAAATAGTTTGGAAAAACGAGGACTTTGTGAAAAATCGCACTATAGGCAGTGTATTTATTGTTGCAGGAACAACAATTGGTGCAGGAATGTTGGCAATGCCACTTGCTGCTGTGGGTATTGGCTTTAGTACCATGGTATTATTGCTGGTGGGCTTATGGCTATTAATGAGTTACACCGCGCTTTTATTAGTAGAAGTCTATCAATACAACGATCCCCATACAGGCCTTGGCTCTATTGCGAAACGTTATCTGGGTATTGGAGGACAAGTCGTTACAGGTTTAGCTTTGCTACTTCTTATGTATGCTTTAACAACGGCTTATATCAGTGGTGCGGGTGAACTATTAGCTTCGACTTTATCTTCTTGGATTGGTCATAAGATAACCATCACACAAGGTATCATTATCTTTACAGTTATTGGTGGTGCGGTAGTCGGTATTGGTACCACTTCTGTGGATATGATTAACCGCTTACTCTTTACAGCAAAAGTTATTTTCTTAATTTTTATGCTGGTAGTCATGTTACCCCATGTGGAAAAAGTCAACTTAACCTCTATGCCTATCGCTCAGGGACTCGTTTTTTCTGCGATCCCGGTTATTTTTACCTCTTTTGGTTTCCACGGTAGTGTACCCAGTATTGTCAGTTACATGGATGGCAATATCAAAAAACTACGCCTCATATTTATCGTAGGTAGCGCAATCCCTCTTATTGCTTATATTTTATGGCAATTAGCAACATTAGGAGCTATTCCCACCACCACCTTTATGGGGATTTTAGCCCAAGAATCTGGCTTAAATGGCCTACTCACCGCCATCCGTGATGTGGTTGCTACACCGCGAGTCAATATTGCTGTCAACCTTTTCGCAGCCCTTGCACTCGCCACCTCTTTTTTAGGCGTAGCATTAGGGTTATTTGATTATCTAGCTGATTTATTTAAACGCAGTAATCGCGCATCTGGTCGTTTTCAGTCTGGTTTATTAACCTTTGTTCCCCCGCTATTCTGTGCGTTATTTTTCCCTAACTTTGTGCAAGCCTTAGCCTATGCCGCAATTGCTTTATCTATTCTCGCACTATTATTACCAGCACTTCTGGTATGGAAAGTAAGACAGCAAAAGCAGACTACAGAGCATTATAAAGTTAAAGGCGGTAAGCCAGCCTTAGCCATCGTATTTATCTGCGGGTTAGTAGTGATTGGTATTCAAATTGCGATTACCTTTAATATATTGCCACAAGTGGGTTAATCACCATTAGCTGATAAAAATCAAATAAAAAGCAGGTGTTAATTGTAACACCTGCTAAAAATAAATAACTAAACGGGAAAAACCTAATGTTTCCGTTATTGATATTAGAAACTTAAACCAGCTCCTACATAGAAACCATCAGCAAGTTTATTGTTACTGTGATTATGCGCGTTTTCAATTTCAATCACCCGATAACCCGCATTAACATGAAGTGGTTTAAATACCGTGTATTTAGCACCAACATCAGCTTCATAATAGGATTTACTTCCTGATGTTAATCCTTCCGGCGAAGCGTAAGCTTCACCATAAACACTCAGTGAAGGTAAAACACGCCAATTAAGTCCAACACCACCAGCTAATGCCGCGCCGTCATCACCATTTTTGGGAGAGAGGTAAAGTGCTTTACCACCAACGCTTGCTGAGAATGGGCCAAGAGGTAACGCAAATTTTGCACCTAAACTACCTAATTGACCATCGTGATCACTACGTGCCCAGTTACCGTTAAAAGAAAGTCCAGAATCGGCATCTCCTAAACCTGCTTGTACATCAGTATAATGTTTACCCGCTTGCACATTCATCGATATGGCATTGGCATTAGCAGAAATAAGTAATGCGCTCATTGCTCCTAATAATAAAAACTTTTTCATTATGATTACCCCAGCAAATAATTTTCCCAACTTATAATTATACAGCAAATTTATTAAACAATTTTACTGAGAATTGAAAGTCAATGTTTAGATTTTTCAATCTATGTAAATAAGTTACATCTATCAATACTATCGGTCCAATGGGTTTTATTAATAATTTTAATCTTGCTAAAGTGGAATTACAGTAAAAATTAACCATAATAAATATAAGGCTGTTCGCTTCGTTTTATTCACCCATGCTATTTTTTAATGTTCACTATTCCACAAATTGGAGAAGATGTGATGGAAAAGAAAAAGCTCACAACGGCGGCTGGTGCACCAGTTGTAGATAATAATAATGTAATAACAGCAGGACCTCGTGGCCCAATGTTACTACAAGATGTCTGGTTTTTAGAAAAACTCGCCCATTTTGATCGTGAAGTTATTCCTGAAAGACGTATGCACGCAAAAGGCTCTGGTGCCTTTGGTACATTTACGGTCACTCACGATATTACAAAATATACTCGAGCTAAAATTTTCTCTGAAGTGGGTAAAAAAACAGAAATGTTTGCTCGTTTTTCAACAGTGGCGGGTGAACGTGGTGCAGCTGATGCTGAGCGCGATATTCGTGGATTTGCCTTAAAATTTTATACAGAAGAAGGTAACTGGGATATGGTGGGTAATAATACTCCTGTATTCTATCTACGTGATCCACTTAAATTCCCTGATCTTAACCATATCGTAAAACGTGACCCTCGCACTAATATGCGTAATATGGCTTATAAATGGGATTTCTTTTCTCATTTACCAGAATCTCTACACCAATTAACTATCGATATGAGCGATCGTGGTTTACCTTTAAGTTATCGCTTTGTTCATGGTTTTGGTAGCCATACTTATAGCTTTATCAATAAAAATAATGAACGTTTCTGGGTTAAATTCCATTTCCGTTGCCAACAAGGCATCAAAAACTTAATGGATGATGAAGCGGAAGCTCTAGTAGGTAAAGATAGAGAAAGCTCTCAGCGTGATCTTTTTGAAGCCATTGAACGTGGTGATTATCCACGTTGGAAGTTACAAATTCAGATCATGCCAGAAAAAGAGGCATCAACTGTGCCTTATAACCCATTTGATTTAACCAAAGTTTGGCCACATGCTGATTATCCGCTCATGGATGTCGGTTACTTTGAGTTAAACCGTAATCCAGATAACTACTTCTCTGATGTTGAACAAGCTGCATTTAGCCCTGCGAATATTGTTCCAGGTATTAGTTTCTCACCAGATAAGATGTTACAAGGTCGTCTATTCTCTTATGGTGATGCGCATCGTTACCGTTTAGGCGTTAATCATCATCAAATCCCTGTTAATGCACCAAAATGCCCATTCCATAATTATCATCGTGATGGTGCTATGCGTGTTGATGGTAATAGTGGTAATGGTATTACTTATGAGCCAAATAGTGGCGGTGTGTTCCAAGAGCAACCTGACTTTAAAGAGCCACCACTTTCTATTGAAGGTGCAGCCGATCACTGGAACCATCGTGAAGATGAAGATTATTTCAGCCAACCTCGTGCACTGTATGAGCTATTAAGCGATGACGAGCATCAACGTATGTTTGCGCGTATTGCGGGCGAATTATCACAAGCAAGTAAAGAAACACAACAACGTCAAATCGACTTATTTACCAAAGTTCATCCTGAATATGGCGCTGGTGTTGAAAAAGCGATTAAAGTGTTAGAAGGGAAAGACGCTAAATAACCTGATAACAAGAAGCCCTGTGAGCAACTCGGCAAAATAATAAGGCGCCTGTAGTTTGGGCGCCTTTCTTAAAGTCGTTCGATAAAATCGCAATATCAATTTACTTGTTGCCCTTTCACCCACTGTTGCACTTGTTTACGAGAGATTTTGATCCCCCCACTCTTTAGCTGTTCTGGTAATAGTAAACAAGCGATGGGACGTTGAAAGCCTGCTAAACGCGTATGATACCATTGTGGTAATTGATTAATTGTCTCAATATCAGTATCAACAACAGCAACGGGACGTTGACCAAATTCAATATCGTCAATCGGGACAATAAATGTTTGGCGAACATTCGGGTGACTATTTAGCACCTTTTCAATATCTTCTGGCTGTATACCTTCACCCGCACTAAAAAACAGATTATCTAATCGCCCTAAAATGCACCATTCCCCCTCTTTAAAACAACCTCTATCCCGTGTTGCATACCAATCATCCTGAGTGTGTGATAACGGCTTTAATTGACCATCAAACCAATATCCTAATGCAACACTATCAGATTTGATCTGGATTTCATTATCCACTAATCTGACCGCTTTACCCTTTAATGGCGTACCAACTCCCGCTTTACCATCTGCGCGTTTTGCACAAACAGTAGAGGCCATTTCAGTCATGCCATAACCACACCAACACTGAATACCTTTACTTTCCGCACATTGGGTTAATTCAGTTGGGATCATCGCTCCCCCTAATAAAACCGCTTTTAATGTGATGGGCTGCGAACTATCCTGTTGTGTATTTTGTAATAAACGCCAAAGTTGCGTTGGCACTAAAGAAGCATGAGTACAGCCTTGCAAAGCAGCAATAAAGGGGTGCATATTACGCACTACCAAGGTAGCGCCTCGTAATAACCAACGCCAAAGAATTCCTTGCCCAGATACATGAAAGAGAGGTAAAGACAATAACCAACTGTCGCTTTTTTCAAAGGGTATCAATTCAAGAACACCTTCTGCACTACAAAGATGAGCTTGAAAAGTATGCACAGCGGCTTTAGGTAGACCTGATGATCCAGAGGTTAAGATCAGTGTTGCCATACGAGAAGATGCCCATGCGACACCTGCCATGTTATTTTTATCTTGATGTGATTTATTATTGAATTCGACACCAGAAAGATCGAGTAACCTCGCATCTAACTCAAGTGTTGATCCACTTAAATCAGCATAAAAATCGATGTTTAAATGGGGTAATAAATCATCAAGTAGAGACTTAGGGAGCTGAGGATCTAACGGTAATACTTTTGCACCGCATTGAAAAACAGCAAGTAGCGTAAAAACAACATGGATATGATTTTTACCACGTAGCAACACGGTACTTTTAGTATTAACACCCTGTTTCGCTAAATGGTTCGCCAATTGATTAATATGACAACTTAATTGTTGCCATGTTATAGGTGAATCACCGGATATGATGGCCGTTTCATTTGGGTTAAGCTGCGCCCAGTGATGCCACGGCCATTGTGTAAAATTAACTACTGTTGCCATACTGTCTTAAGCTGTTCAAGCGTGATAAGCGGAATATCTACATCTGGCCAACAACGAATAAGTTGTTGTTTGATAAGATCAACGGTATCTAAACCGGGAATAGAATCTGGCGTTAACCACTGAGCCACTCTTGCCAGTTGTGTCAATCCAAAGCTACTTTCAATACTCGAGCTAATAATCGCCTCTAGACCTAAAGCATGCGCTTGTTCAACGATAGATTGGCAACGAGCAAGACTTCCTACTAGCGTAGGCTTGATAACAATCGCCGTAACACCCTCTTGAGCTTTCACTTCAAAACCTTCATCACGCACAGTCTCATCCCAAGCAATATTGATACCTGTTGCTTGTGAAAAGGCGAGTGACTCTTCTGGGGTTTTGCATGGCTCTTCTAAAAATGCAATACGGTCGCGCCATTGTGGGTTCACGTACTTGGCAAAACCTTCTGCTTTAGCTGGCGTCCAACTGCGATTGGCATCAAGTCTTAGTTTTAAGTCGGGGATCGCCTCTAGTAATAAGTTGACGACAATACCATCTCGTACAGCTTCATACAGACCGACCTTAACTTTAGCAACTTTCTCCCCGCTCATTTCATTAAGACTTAAAATTAAGTCATCAGGATCACCGTTGCATAAAGGTGCGGCACGATAATTGGCTTCTTCTGGTAAAGTGCCTTCAAGCTCTGCTAATGCGCAACTAATACCAAAAGCGACACTTGGCAATTCACTGTCAGTAGGATTTTCACCTAGACACCAAGCTGCTAGCCAAGATTGTGCGGCATCTTGTGCTTGTTCTAACGTTTCATGGCTAAACTCAGGAAGAGGTGAAATTTCACCCCAACCTTGTTTGCCATTTTGCTCTAAACAGACAAGAAAACCATCACGCGTTTTTAATCTTTGGTAGCGCAGAACAACACCTGCCTCCATTGGCAGGCTGAATGAATAGAGTTTGGCGTTTCGCATTATGGGTTACGTTTAAATTTAGTGAAATCAGGATGACGTTTTTCATTAAAAGCATTACGTCCTTCTTGACCTTCATCTGTCATATAAAACAGCATGGTTGCATTACCAGCCAATTCTTGCAGACCCGCTTGACCATCACAGTCAGCATTTAATGCTGCTTTCAAGCAACGTAGTGCCATTGGGCTATTTTCTAGCATTTCACGACACCAACGTACCGTTTCTTTTTCAAGAGAAGCATAAGGAACAACGGTATTTACCAATCCCATATCTAATGCTTCTTGCGCATTATATTGGCGGCATAAGAACCAGATTTCGCGAGCTTTCTTCTGCCCGACAATACGTGCCATATAAGAAGCACCCCATCCACCATCAAATGAGCCTACTTTAGGACCAGTTTGACCAAAAATGGCATTGTCTGCAGCAATGGTTAAATCACACATCATATGTAAGACATGACCACCACCAATGGAGTAGCCAGCCACCATAGCAACAACAGGTTTAGGACAAGTACGAATTTGGCGTTGGAAATCTAATACGTTCAAGTGGTGAGTGCCACTTTCATCACGGTATCCACCGTAGTCACCACGGATCTTTTGGTCACCACCGGCACAAAACGCTTTTTCGCCTGCACCAGTAAGAATAATAGTACCAATTGAGTCATCGTAACGTGCATCGGCTAATGCTTGGATCATCTCTTTCACAGTCAAAGGACGGAAAGCATTACGCACTTGCGGGCGGTTAATCGTAATTTTGGCAATGCCATCGACAGATTTGTGGTAGAGGATATCTTCAAAACCTTCAGAACAATCCTGCCATTCAATCGGTGCATATAGCTTTTCTTCGCTCGGGTAAAGCATAATTAGGTTCCTTTAACCAAAGAGGGATAATACATGGTTTATCACCGCAGCATAAGCATCAGGCTGTGCCTGATGGGCATTATGACCAGCTTGCGGGATAGTCGTTAATGGCAGCGAATATTGCTGCGCTATTGATTGAAATTTTTTATCTTGCTCACCACACAACCAAATAAAGGGTAAGGTGAGTTGTTGTAATTCTGCAACTAACCAAGGCTGATGGCCTAAAGAGAGTGTTTCTAAACTTTCCGCAATACAAAAACCTGCATTACTACTGCGTTTTTCAACTAATAACTGACGCATTTCATCGCTTAAATCAGCAAATACAGGCTGTTGATACCATTGCGTTAATACATCATTAATAGGTTCATTGCGAAAACGCGCGGCCCAACGTTTATCATGTGCAATACGGTTTTGTCTTTCTATTGCATCATATAAACCTGGGTTTCCCCCTTCAACAATCAATCCCATTAATCCCGATGTTTCACCAAAACATGCGTGATACATCGCAATTCTGCCACCTAAAGAGTAACCAATCAGCCAATAATGATTAATATCGTATTCTTTTAAAGTGTCATGGAGTAATGCACTCATCTCGACAAAATTATTTACCCCAATAGAGGCAGAGTTACCATGACGGGGCAAATCAATCACGAGTGAGGGATATTCATGGCAAGCCTTAATGACGGTCTCCCACTCATGACTGTCTCCTAATAGTCCATGCAACCAAACTAACCATGGCCCTTCGTTATGCGTGTTATATTGCCTACAAGCTAAAGTCATAAGCGGTTACCTGTTTTACCAACTGATTTAAGGTTTCAGCACCCTCAGTTTCATTGACAATCAATTCAATTAATGTTGTTTTGGCTTCCCCCTGCCAACATGCAGTCACTGTAGTAAACAGATCATCCCAACAGTTTGGTGCAACATAATCTAAACCAAACATGGCAGCAGCATGTTTAAAATTTAAAGCATGGGGCATACAGTAAAAACGCTCCCGCTCTGCCATAGGCGTCGGTAACATAGAGAATATCTGCCCACCATTGTTATTGACGATAATCACCACATTTGGGGCATAGACTTGTTGATGTAGTGCCAAACTATTTAAATCATATAATGCCGATAAATCACCCAAGATAGTTAACGTCGGTTTTTGAGTGGCTCGATGAACACCTGCTGAGGTTGAAAGTAATCCATCAATGCCACTAGCACCACGATTACTCATAACAGGATAGCCCTGTGGCAATTGTGCAAAAGCATCAATTAAGCGCACAATTAAACTATTGCCAACAAAAAGCTGCCCATTGTGAGGAAGTAGATGATCTAACTGATGAGCAACTTGTGCTTCACCAAAATAGTCTGTTACTTCAGTAACATGTTGATAAGTTTGTGTAGCAATATGACTTAATGACAACGCCCAAGGTAAATTATCAATAGCAGGATGTGCCGTTAACCATTGACTCGGGGATAAGGTAAATTTCTCCCCTTGATGATGCCCCGGATCTAAACGTCCCGGAATAGCATCAATCACCCAATACATTTGCGATGAGCAATTCGCTTGCCATTGTAATAAGCGTTTGCCTGTTAAACTGGAGCCAAATTGGATCACTATTTCTGCTTGGTTTAATTCAGCCTTCACTTGTGGATTATTTAGCCATAAGTCAGCACAAGGTAGTGGTTGTCCAGTTTGTGATAACACATCACCTAACAGAGGCCATCCCAATTGTGAGGCCCATTTGGCAACGGCAATCCCCTCTTTCGCACTGATACGTCCAGCAATAACGACCCCTTTTTTCTGACGTAGTCGATCCCATTGAGGGTGTGTAGTCACAGAGGGAGAAAGCGTTTCTTGTAACCAAGGTTTATCACTTTGCCACCACTTTCCTAATGCTTGTGTCCATGGTGTGTCATGCTCTATATCATCACCATATAATGGCTCTGCAAAAGGGCAGTTTACATGCAAAGCACCATGCACAAGATTATTCATGGCATTATCTAATGTAGAAACCAGCCAACGAGCAGGAATATCTGCTGTAGGGCGTGGTAAAGAGAGTGTTTCTGAGGGATGGCTGGCAAAAATACCTTGTTGGCGTATAGCCTGATTGGCGCCACAATTAATCAGTTCAGGCGGTCTATCTGCCGTGAGAAAAATCACCCGTTCACCAGTAAGTCCCGCTTCAATTAAAGCCGGGTATAAGTTTGCCACTGCAGTACCTGAGGTGACAATCACAGCAACAGGCTGTTGAGTGGCTTTCGCCAAACCTAATGCTAAGTGACCTAAACCACGCTCATCGAAATGCGTATGACAAATAAGTTTATGATTGGCGGCTGCCGCAAGCGTTAAAGGCGTTGAACGTGATCCGGGTGCGATACAGATATGACGTAAACCATGACGAGTCAAAGTTTCCAGTATAACTTTAGCCCATTGGCGATTAAACGAACTATTAGACATTGATCATCCCAATAACGAAAACCTGCAATGACTATTATAATATCTGTTCCTAAATACTTTTCCTTAGCCTAGTTCAATGAACAGAAGTTTTCGTTAAATAAATCGTGAAAAAGAACTCTGATAAGAGTGTATTATTTAAGCTAAAGTACTTATCTTTTTAGGCTTAATTTTTATCGTTAACAAAAAGATAGCAATAACACTAGCTAGCACAAGAATAACATTAATTTATTAACAAGATGCAGTGACGAGTTGAAAGTAGCACTAAATGGCATCCTAATCAGTACTACTTATCAACACCCAGTTTATATTATGAGAGCCATTGGATAAACTGCAAAGAATTCAACACTCTTTTTCTAATAAAGTGCGTAAACCTGCTGCTTTATTTTCAATTTCAGCCCACTCTTGCAAAGGATCAGATCCCGCAACCACCCCTGCGCCCGCATAAAGCGTTAATGCATCATCATGCAATTCACCGCAACGCAGGCTAACCGCAAATTCGGCATGAGGCAAAGACAAATAGCCCGCAGAGCCAGCATACCAACGGCGTTCAAAAGGTTCATGTTGACGAATAAAAGTGCGCGCAATAGAGCGCGGTAAGCCACAAACAGCCGCGGTAGGTTGTAAACGCTGTAAACAATCCACATCATCAGCATGGATAAGTTTACCGTGGATATAGCGACGCAGATGTTGCACTTTACGTAAGCGGATCACATCTGCTGACGACACATCAATCCCTTCTATCCCACCTTGTAATCGCTGACAAATATCATCAACTACCACCAGATTTTCATGTTGATTTTTTTTATCGTTCATTAGCCAATCAGCAAATGCTCTGGCTTGTTGTTCATTATCAGAACTTGCCACAGTGCCCGCTAACGCTTCGGTATAAAGCACAAATTCATCGCGTTTATACAATCTTTCTGGTGATGAGCCCATAAAAGCATCAGTAGGTGAAAAAGCCAGCATATAATGATAACAATGATGATTAACATCTCGACTTGCTTTCATAAATTGAATAGCTTTTAACGGATTATCTAAGCTTAAGCAGGTTGCCCGTGCAGGTACTACTTTTTCAAATACGCCTTGATTGATTTCCTCTAAAGCAATATTAAGATAGTCAGTCCATTGCTGTTGCGTTAACGAGTGCTCTACAGATGTTACTTTGACAGATAAAGGTGCAATATTCAGTGCATTTTTAAGTGAGCGAATAAAAGCAAGCGCACTTTGCTTATCTTCTTCTGCCAATAAATTAATATGGATCGACAGTTGTTGCTGACGTCTTATCTCGATGCGAGGTAAAAAAAGGTAAGCATCATCCCCCTTTTCTTTATCAATACGCCCTGGAATAATGGTATCCCACGCGTTTAATCCCCAAATACGCACATCATCAGCATGCAATGAATGCCGATGTGTTGCTAAAAATCGATGAGCATCACGGATATGATTAAAGCACTTAACTTGTCCACAAGCGGCTACTTCTTCGCTTTCATCACGATGTTGCCAATAAAATTGCGGGTAATACGTTTGTGCTGCTAGCCATGAAAGTAAGGAAAATGACACCTCTGATGGCAAGATAACTTTCAAATGTAAAAGATCATCTTGTGCTGTCAGATTTATATTTTTAACTTTTTCGTACAGTGTCGAAAACACAGGATTAACCTTTTCCACTCTAAATACCTACTACTAATGAAAAGAAAGATTATACGTCTCTATAAGAATTATCAAAGTGCTGATTAATTATAACCTTTGTCATTTATCAAACTTTTGTTGTTTTCATGTTACAAAGGAGAAGCATTGACCAGATAATCGCAAATGGAAAACAGATCACTTCTAAATTATGCCTTAATCATAACAAATAATTATACATAAGAGAGGTTATATGGATACAACCACCCTTGATCATATAGATAAAGTGATTGAACAATACCAACTTCCCGAAGTCACTCTTAGCTTAATTCTAGGTAAAAATATCGATCATGGACGTAGTGCGGGTATTTTTACACCTTATGATCTTAATAAAATCAAATCTTATATTGATAAAGTATTAAAATTACCTTATCAAAAAGACACTATTATTGAATTATTAGGCTACGAAGATATTAACATTTCCCAAATATCAGCTGAAACTATTCAAACCCTCTTCTTAAATATGAGAACACATGCCTTTGAATGGCAAAAAATTGAATACTCAGTAAAACAGCAAGCTATTGATTTAGAGATCACCGGTAGAGAAATCACGAGCACAGGTGAGCAACTATTGGCATTTATTAATAAAATGCCAATTATAAAAAAAATAAATAGGAAAATTGAAGATATCACACCAGAAGAACTCAGTTCAATAAAATATTCAACACAAGATAAAAAAGTGTCTAAGCAACTTGTTGCCATTTTAGAAAGCATGAAAAATGATATTAATGAGCAATATAATAATACCTTAAAAATAAAAAACATGATTTATGATTTTAGAATAGAAATTGTGGGAGGTGAAAATAGTAAAGGTAATATATGTCATTCAATTTATTATGATATCATTAATAAAAAGAAATATATTAATGATTTTTTTGATAATAGTGATGACTCACTAAATGAACAGCGGATTTTATTAGAAAATGAAATTGAAATATTAAAAAAAGAGTATCAACACTTCGTGAAACTCGCCTTTACGGGGTTAGCATTCGGTATTATTGGTGTGATCATTACTGGAGGGATCTTTGGTTCAAAAGCTGAAAAAATTCGTAAAAAAAGAAATGAAACAATAGAGAAACTACATAATATCAATAAAGGAATAAAACAACAATCAACTATTTCTGAGTGTTTACAACGTTTTCAAGTCGATTTAGACGAAATAGAACAATATATTGAAGATGCTGATATGTCTGTGGAGCATCTTCTTTATATGTGGCAAACAATTTTAACTGAAATTAATGCTTCATTAATTAATTTTAAAAAAATTGATAATGCAATGGAGTTAATTAGATTTAGTATTTATTTAGAAAAAATCATTGCACCTTGGTATATGGTGGTCGGTTACTCAAAGGAAATGATGGCGGTATTTGATGAAGCTTTATCCTCTTTTTATTCATCTAAATAACAAAAGGAAATGTTATGAATAGCGTAACTTCACAATTACAGGAATTTGATTGCAATCAATTTTTCCATACTATTAAATCAATTAGAAAAATAACTTCTGAACTATTTGAACATGATAATATCTTAAATCATAATCTTATTACCATATCAATAAACAATAATAAAGTTTACGATGAAATAATTATTTTCTCTATTCTGCTAAAAAGCCGGCTAAACCAGAAATTGTTAACCGGGATATTTAAAAATATTAATGAAATTAATCATGCAATAGCTGATAGAGAGTTGACACAGCAATTATCAGAAAAACTGCTCCAAGAGAAAAAATTTATTGAACAGTTATTTAAAGATGAATTAACTGAATCTATAGAAATTATAGAAAAGCACATCAGTTTTATTAATGATAAAAAACAGCTCTTAACAACCACCACTATTATTAGTGAAATAGATAAATTAATTAGAAAAAAAGAAGAAATATCTATTGAAATCAATGAGAAAATTGCCAAGCAAAAGTTATCGATTAATGAAATTAAAGAACAACTCGATATAATTACTAAAAGTGAAGATATTATTTATAATAAAAATATCCTCGATTTTTTTACCTCTCACCTGCCAAGTAAACAGACAATTTCTAAACTGCAGTTGGCTTCTTCAGAAAAAGATATTCTCTCTGTTTTTGTCGATCTGCTAAAGCAATTTTTTACCCATCTGGAGAAAGGGTTTTCTTACCAAAAACTGGTAGAGACACGTCATACTCTTATTGATAACTATCTGATACAGATAAAAAATCTAACCAAACTAGAACAGAAAAAACAAGCTCTCTTATTTACCCTAAGTCGTTATTATGCAGTCACAGAAATCAATCAATATATTGATATGTTAAATCAACAATTATCGCTATTAGAGCAGTATTGGCATACATTAATAGAGCAACTGATACAATTAAAACGCAATCTTTCCGAGGCAAAAAACGTGCTCTCACCTCATCTTGTATTCCTTAATCACTTTTCACACCATTATCAATAATATTTTCACTAGCCAGACATCATAACCCCCTTAAAACAGGGGGTATGATTGGTATAGTAGATATAGAGCTGTTCAATATAATCTGGTGCATTCACTTTTTTATTTTAAAACGGAAAGTGTAATCCAGTATATATGCAATGATAGGAATAATAAAAATGAAGTGTATAACATAGGATATAAATAAAAAATCAGTAACCATTACTGAAGTATATTTATAATTAATAACTTGACATCCATTAAAATACCAAACAATCATATTGATTATATAGGGAATTAATAAATATATGATAAAACGGAATTTTTTATCAAAATTAATTTTTTTAATGAAAAATAGTGTGATTAAAGCAAGAGCTATCAGATAAGAAAAAAATGAATATGATAATATTTTCTGTATTTCAATAACTATTTTAGAGTTTACAGAATAGGGATAAAGTTTAAAGAAAAACTCATGAACTGTTTCTAAGTAAAAAACAACAATACTTATAAATAGTGATATTAATGTGATAAAAAAACTAGATTTAATAAGCACCAGATATCCCTCTTCCCTCCACGTTTAGAGTAGTATAGATCAATTCTGTTCATAAATTAGTTCTATTATTTTTCCGCTTGAGCTCTAAGTACTACAAATTCAATTATCTGAATGTTGGGATCATTCCACAATTGAAACAACAGTGAATAAGGTCATCTTCAGGAACAAGTTTATCAAGGGGGATTGTTGCGAACAAAAATTGCTGGGGAAGGTATTCTTTTAATATATCGGTTAGCTCACTATTTGTACTAACCTGAGTAGATCAAACTTCTAACTAAAAGCGAGGACTTTTCCGTAGTTTGAAGAGCCTGATAAAATATCAGGCTCTTTATCATAACAACGGGCAGATAAAAATTAATTTATCGCAGGTGCAATGATTGCAAAACGTGTCAGCTCAATCAATGGTTGTGGCCATACACCTAATACAATCACGATAATGGCGCAAACTAAAGTAATTAATGTTGCCATATTTTGTGATGTGGTCGTAACCGCTGGTGCATTATCGTTATCTGGTTTACGTAAGAAAACGATAGCTGCAGCACGTAGATAGTAGAATAAACCTATCGCACTACCTAACACTACCATGCCTGTTAACCACCACAAACTTGAATCAATACCAGCAAGAATAACATACAGTTTACCAATAAAGCCTAATGTTATTGGTACCCCTGCCAGTGATAGCATCATTAATGACATCACGATGGCAGCAACAGGACGACGCCAGAAAAGCCCACGATAATCTTCAAGAGACTCTAATTCACCTTTATTGTACGGGCTAGAAGCCACAGCAATCGCACCAAATGCACCTAAACTTGCAAAGAGATAACCTGCTAAATAAATCTCAGCGGTTTCTTGTGCCAGTATAGGGCTATATTGCAAGACAATTAATGCAACCAGTAAATAACCAAGGTGAGAGACAGAAGAGTAACCGAGTAAACGTTTTACGTTCTTCTGAGTCAGCGCCATGATATTACCAAACAGGATAGAGGCAATAGCCATAAAGCCTAAGATCATGCGTAATGTTTCGCTATCCGCCGCCGGTGCTTCAAGGAATAAGCGCATCACTACCGCAAATATACCAATCTTGCTCGCTGTTGCTAAAAATGCACCTGTTGGTGCTGGTGCACCTTGGTATACATCCGGTGTCCATAATTGGAATGGGAATAAAGAGAGCTTAAAACCAATTCCCACTAACATCATGCCTAACCCAGCAAGTACTAATGGTTTATGAATATTGCTATCACTTAAACTTTGCCCCATCGCCGTAAAGGAGAGATTTCCTGCTTCAGCATAAAGTAGTGCCATACCAAATAACAAGAAAGAAGAGGCCGCCGCAGAAAGCAGCATATATTTAATGCTCGCCTCCAGTGAAGGACGTTGTTGGAAAGCATAACCAATCAGACCAAATAACGGCAATGTTAATAACTCAATACCAATAAACATTGACGCCAAGTGGTGCGCAGAAGAGAGTAAAATACCGCCAATGACAGCAATCGCCACCAGCATATAAAACTCTTCTTTATTATCTTGATAGCCTTCCAACCAAGGATAAGCAAAAGCAACCGTGCCTAAACCAGCAATAATAGTTAATGCCGTAAAAAAGCTGGAATAACCATCTACATGGTAGAGGGTGGTCACATCAACTACGCCTAATGCATTAACGTAGTAAAGTGATCCGAGAGCGATGATAAAACCAGTTGCTGTCAAGGTGGCAATAGTAAAGTGATCGCGTCGCCACGCAATGGACAGCATCACAACCACCACCGTCAAGATGACGACTAACAGCGGTAGCATTGCGATCAATTGTTCAGGAGTTATTGTCATGGCGAATTACAGCCTTACTGTTGAAAGAGAAGCGGAATACCAAGTCTGGAGATTTTCCATTGCTGATATCGAAGTATCTAATACTGGTTGTGGGAAGAAGCCCAAAATAACCAATAAAACCACCAAGATAAACAGGATCAAAAATTCTCTCAGATTTAACCCTTTATAGGTTCTTTCTGCTGTTTTCGGTGAACCATAGTAAGCCTGTTGCATCATCCACAAAGCGTAGACAGAAGCAAAAACTAACCCAAAGACCGAAATAATAGTGATCAGCTTAAAGTGGCCATAAGTACCAAATAGGATCATAAACTCACCAACAAAGTTACCTGTTCCTGGCATACCTAAAGAGGCAACCGCAAAGAACAGTGAAAATGCTGGTAAGAAACGGATGCTTTTCCACAATCCACCCATTTGATTCATATCACGCGTACCTAAACGCTCATACAGCATGCCACACATGATAAACAGACCGGCAGCAGACAAACCATTGGTGATCATTTGAATAATCGCACCTTGGTAAGCCAAAACAGAGCCAGCATAAATCGCAATCACGATAAAGCCCATGTGAGAAATACTACTGTAAGCGGCCAGACGTTTAATATCCGTTTGACGGAATGCTAACAGTGCAGCGTAGAATACGGTGATTAAGCCTAGCCACATCGCAACAGGTGCCAGTAATGCAGACGCTTCTGGGAATAACGGTAAGTTAAAACGTAATAAACCGTAAGCGGCTGTTTTTAGCAAAATACCTGATAAGTCAACAGAGCCCGCCGTTGGTGCTTCTGCATGTGCATCAGCTAGCCAGCCATGAACGGGGACAATTGGCATTTTTACTGCGAATGCAGCAAAGAAGCCAAGCATCAGAATAAATTGCAGTTCACTACCTAATAAGGTGTGCGCTTGTAGTAAGGTGTCATAATTAAACGTCCAAATACCTGTTTTGCTGTAAAAAGCGACAGCTAAACCGATAATGGCCAGCAACATTAACAGGCCACTCGCCTGTGTATAAATAAAGAACTTAGTTGCTGCACTAACATGTTTTTCATCGCTACTTCCTTTATGTCCCCAAAGAGAGATAAGGAAATACATTGGGATCAACATCATTTCCCAAAAGAAGAAGAATAAGAACAAGTCAGTCGCTAAGAATACCCCCATAACACCTGCTAAGATCCACAGCAGGTTGAAATGGAAAGCCCCTTGTGATGGTTGATTTTCGCTCCATGAAGAGAGCACCGCTAAAATACCTAAAATAGCAGTTAATACCACCATCAATAATGACATGCCATCAAGTGCAAACTGAATATTAATCCCCAAAGCAGGGATCCACGGTACAAAGTAAAACTCTGTCCAGCGAGGTGCACCATCAACACTAATCAGTTGATAGTCACCTTGCAACCACAGTTGCACAGAAATAACGAGTGTTAATCCCATCGTCAGCAACGCAACCCAGCGAGGAACTTGCGAGCCGATTCGTTCCGCCTGCCAACTTAGCAGGCCACCGATGAAGGGAATAAGTATTAGCCAGGGTAATAACATGGCGCAATGTGTCCCTTAATTAAACCAGAAGCAGCAGAGCGATAACCAGCACTGCACCTAAACCGAGAGAAGCCGCATACCAACGCGCTAATCCGTTTTCACTGAAACTCAAGCCTTTATTGGCGCCTTTAAAGAGACAACCAAAGAGATTAAAGAATTGGTTAACAGGATCATTTTGGATAAGCCATGCCGCACCTTTATAAGGTTTGACAAACAGCACCTCATACAGTGCATCAAATCCCCATGCGTGGAACCACCATGTTGAGAAGAAACGCCCTGTTTTGGTATTTGCCACCTGAGAAACAAGTTGACGCTGTTTCAGGTATAACCATGCTGCAATGGCAACGCCTACAATCGCTACCACACCAGAAAGGATTTCTAATACATACTTACCTTCATGAGTAGCGGTGCTTTCTGGGAAAACATCGCCTAACGGTTGGGTAATTAACGCCCCAATAAAGGTTGATAACAACGCTAATATCGCTAATGGGAAAGTATGAGTGAAGCCTTTAACTTGGTGTGCTTCGGTTTTGGTTTCACCATGGAATACGATGAAAATTAAACGGAAGGTATAAAGTGACGTAAAGAATGCGCCAATTAAACCTGCTAACATTAAATTGAAATGTCCGTTTGCGTACGCACCCCATAAGATTTCATCTTTACTGAAGAACCCTGCTGTTAACAGTGGTAATGCCGCTAAGGCACCTCCGCCAATTAAAAAGCATGCATAAACAAATGGGATCTTCTTACGTAACCCGCCCATCTTAAAGATATTCTGTTCATGATGGCAGGCAATAATCACTGAACCTGCAGATAAGAACAATAATGCTTTAAAGAACGCGTGAGTCATTAAGTGGAAAATTGCGCCATCCCATGCTTGAGCACCCAACGCCAAGAACATATAACCAATTTGGCTCATGGTTGAGTAAGCAAGAATACGCTTGATATCGGTTTGTACTAAAGCCGCAAAACCCGCTAATACTAATGTCACTGCACCAACGATACCGACTAATTCTAAGATATCAGGTGCCATTAAGAATAGCGCATTACTACGAGCAACTAAGTACACACCAGCGGTAACCATGGTGGCGGCGTGGATCAACGCAGAAACAGGTGTTGGACCGGCCATCGCATCCGCTAACCAAGTTTGTAATGGTAGTTGTGCTGATTTACCTACCGCACCCCCTAAGACCATTAACATTGCCCAGTTAATGATGCTTGATCCTGCGGTCAGTTGTTCAGGAGCCAATACCGCCATTTCGCGGAAACTTAGCGTACCTAATTGATCAAACAGGATAAACATACCGATAGCTAAGAAGACATCACCAATACGGGTAACAATAAATGCTTTCATTGCTGCCGCGCCATTAGCTGGGTTGTTATAGTAGAAACCAATTAATAAGTAACTACATAAACCAACCCCTTCCCAACCCATATACATCAGCATCATATTATCAGCCAATACTAAAACAACCATACTCGCGATAAATAAGTTGGTATAAGCAAAGAAGCGAGAATATCCTTCTTCACCACGCATATACCAAGATGCATACATATGAATAAGAAAACCAACGCCAGTGATAACACCTAGCATGGTTAATGATAGGCCATCAAGCACCAACGTAAATGGGATAGTAAAGTTCCCCGCTGACATCCAAGTCCAGAGTGTTAAGACTTCTGTTTCTTGTCCGTGAGCAAAGAAATCTATCCCCACCCAAAGTGTCACTAAAGCTGATAAACCAACAGCGCCCGTGCCAATCCATGCTGATACATTTTCAGACCAACGACCACCTGAGAATGCGAGCAGTAAAAATCCCAGCAGTGGTAGCACAAAGGTTAAATAGAGTATATTCATCCGCGCATCTCACTGACTGTATCAATATTGAGGTTTTGGCGATGACGATGAAGTTGTAATAACAATGCCAAGCCAATACTTGCCTCTGCCGCTGCCAAACTGATTGCCAGAATATACATAATCTGACCATCTGTTTGACCCCAATAGCTACCACCAACCACAAAGGCTAGCGCAGCTGAATTAATCATAATTTCGAGTCCGATCAACATAAATAACAGGTTGCGGCGAAGTACTAAGCAAGTAAAACCTAACACAAATAGTACCGCAGCCAAGATCAAACCATGTTGAAGAGGTATCATTTTGGCTCCCCTACTTTTTCGTTTTCGACGAGATCGTCATGGCTCTGATCACGACCGATGTGATAAGCAACAATTAATCCTGACAATAAGAGAACGGAGGCTAACTCAACAGCCAGAATATAAGGCCCAAATAAGCTAATACCGACTTCTTTCGCCCCAATAATCTCGCCACTAATCTCACCATGAGTGACACTACTAATTGCATAAACCAATACAATTAACAGTACCAGAGACAAAATCGCCGGCCCTATCCAAAATCTAGGCTGTAACCATTTTCTCTCTTGCTCAACGACCGATTTTCCTAAGTTAAGCATCATCACAACGAATACGAATAGCACCATAATCGCGCCGGCGTAAACGATGATCTCTAAAGCACCTGCAAAATAGGCACCTAACGAGAAGAACACCACTGAAAGGCCAATTAATGAAACAATCAGATACAGCAGTGCGTGTACCGGATTGGTATGCGTTATTACTCTTAAAGTGGCAAGGATTGAAATCAGTCCTGCAATATAAAATGCAAATTCCATGAATATCGCTCCTTACGGTAACAGGCTTTTGACATCGATAGGTTTCGCTTCATCATCTGCTTCACCTTTATCTTTGCCATTAATCGCCATACCTGTTTTACGGTAAAAGTTATATTCAGGATATTTACCAGGCCCTGAAATTAATAAATCGTCTTTTTCATAAACCAGATCTTGACGCTTAAATTCACCCATTTCGAAATCAGGGGTTAATTGTAGAGCCGTTGTTGGACATGCTTCTTCACATAAGCCACAAAAGATACAACGCGAAAAGTTGATACGGAAAAACTCAGGATACCAACGACCATCTTCATGTTCTGCTTTTTGTAATGAGATACAACCAACAGGGCACACCGCTGCGCACAAGTTACAAGCAACACAACGCTCTTCACCATCAGGATCACGGGTCAATACAATACGTCCACGATAACGCGGTGCAACATTGACAGGTTCTTCCGGGTACATCTGCGTTTCGCGTTTGGCAAAGGCGTGTAAGCCAATCATCCAAATGCTGCGTACCTGGGTGCCGAAACCAGTCACTAACTCTTTTAAAGTCATGGTTCAATCACCCCTTATTGAGCGTTGTAGAGGATCACTGCAGCAGTGACCAACAGATTGATTAAAGTTAACGGTAAGCAGATCTTCCAACCAAAAGCCATCACTTGGTCATAACGCGGACGCGGTAATGATGCACGGATCAGAATAAACATCATCATGAAGAATCCTGTTTTCAGTGCAAACCAAACGAATGACGGTAAGAAAGGACCTTGCCAACCACCGAAGAATAACGTCACTATTAAGCCAGAAACGGCAACGATACCGATATATTCACCGACAAAGAACAGACCGAATTTCATACCGGAATATTCAATGTGATAACCATCAGCCAACTCTTGCTCTGCTTCGGGTTGGTCAAAAGGATGACGGTGACAAACGGCAACGCCAGCAATCGCAAAGGTAATAAAGCCAAAGAATTGTGGGATAATGTTCCACATATGGGCTTGCGAATTGACAATATCCGTTAAGTTAAACGAACCCGCTTGTGCCACAACACCTAAAATAGAAAGTCCTAAGAAAACCTCATAACTAACTGTTTGTGCTGAAGCACGCATTGCACCTAATAACGAATATTTATTGTTACTTGACCAGCCAGCAAATAAAACGGCATACACCGCTAAACCCGCTACCATCAAGAAAAATAAAATACCGATGTTTAAATCAGCCACAACCCAGGTTGAGCTAACTGGCACAATAGCAAATGACAATAATAAGGAAGAAAAGGCAATCACTGGTGCTATGGTAAAGATAAAGCGATCAGCAAATTTTGGGATCCAGTCCTCTTTAAAGAACATTTTGATCATATCCGCAATTAACTGTGCTGAACCAGCATAACCTACACGGTTAGGCCCATAACGGTTTTGGAATAATCCCAGTAGACGACGCTCCCCCATACTCATAAAAGCACCACAAGTGACAACCACCAGCAAGATCACCACGGCTTTTAAAACAGTGAGTAAAATCTCTGTAACTTCAGGAGATAACCAGCTCATTATGCAATACCCCGCAGTTGACGAACCGATACACCCACCAGTGATGGCGAAATGCCAGCCATCCCTAACGGAAGGCCAATTTGACCTCGAGTTAAGTGAGCACTGATTTTCACAGGTAAGGTGAATTCACGACCTTCGTAAGTAAACATCGCTTGTTGACCTTGAGATAATGCTAATGCGATGGCATCAGATTCACTCACGGTTAAATAAGCGTTGTCCATACGTTGTTGGATCACTTGTGAACGTTGCGATAACTCTTCGCTACCAAACAGACGATAGTAAGGAGCTACAACCCATTGATTTTCAACTAGGTTAAAGGCTGGTGGAATATCAGTGAAATAACCTAATGTGTTATCACTGCATTCGATTAAGCGTACACCCGGATCACCAAAACGTAAGCTTCCCCCGACTTCAGACTGGAACTTATTCCATGCTTGTGGTGAGTTCCAACCCGGTGCCCATGCAAATGGAATTTGCTGGCGAGGAGCCGTTGGGCTGTTGTTTCCTTCCATAGAGAAAGCAAATGGGCTATCGATATCTTTAGGTTGACGCTGTTCATGTACTGAAACATTTGCCAACATGGAAGTACGACCACTATAACGATGCGGTTCACGGGCTAATTTTTGACCACGAATACGGAATGATGCATTAGGTGCCGCATTCACAATACCGGCAAATTGCGGTAGACGCGTTGCACATAACTCTATCACATGATCTAACTGCGTCCAGTCAAGATTACCTTCATGCCATTGTGAATCAACAGCACTTAGCCAACGCCAGCTTTCATGCATCACCACTTCTTTGTTATAGAAAGAAGGTTCAAACACTTGGAAGTAACGTTGCGCTCTGCCCTCTTGACTCACCATAGTGCCATCACTTTCAGCAAAGGAGGAAGCAGGTAACACAAGGTGTGCTTTTTCCATGATCTCAGTTTGCTGATGGTCAATCACAATTAGGTGATCCACTTTAGCAATCGCGTCATCAATGACGTCGGCGGCAAAATGGCGATACAAGTCGTTTTCCATCACAATAGCGCTATCTGCTTGACCACTACGCATCACTTTCAATGCGTCATCCAGTGGTTTCGCTTTCATCATCGCCAGCCCCATGCTATTGGCATCATCTGCCACATAAGAGAGACCAACTTCGCTCCCCTTGGCTTTTAAGGCAAAAGCGATATTAGCAGCCGCTTTGATAACCTCTTCGCTACCGGCATGACTACCACTAATGATTAACGGTTTTTTCGCTTGCGATAAGGCTTGAACAATCATGTCAATCTGTTTATTCAACGCTTCATCTAAGCCATCAACCGCAGGAGCTTCACCATTAATATGATGGGCAATGGCAAAACCTAAACGCGCTTGTTCAACCACCGGCGCACGATAACTCCAAGCGGCAACATCATCCAGACGAGTTTCATCAACATGGGTGACAAACAGTGGATATTTCGCCCGTTGACCGATATTCATGATGGCGGCAATTTGCCAATCAGCCACTTTTTGTGCGGCTGCCATCTCACGTGCTTTACCTTTTACGGCTTGACGTACTGACAGTGCCATACGAGCACCTGTCTGTGTTAAGTCTTCACCTAACACCAGTACTGCGTCATAGTCTTCAATCTCACGGAGAGATGGAGTATAAACGCCACCTTTTTGTAAAATATCCAGCATTAAGGTCAAGCGAGCCTGCTCTGCAGCTGAAATACCACTATAGAAATTTTCAGCACCAACCACTTCACGTAAAGCAAAGTTGCTTTCAATACTGGCTCGTGGTGAGCCGATACCGACAACACGTTGCCCTTTCTTCAGCATTTCTGCAGCGGCTTGCGTTGCTTGTGCTGCACTGATTTCAAGCCAGTTACTGCCTAAACGTTTTTTAGGTTGACGAGGTCTACTCGCTAAATTGACATAACCGTAGCCAAAACGACCACGATCACAAAGGAAGTAACGGTTTACTGTACCGTTATAACGGTTTTCAATACGACGCAATTCACCATAGCGCTCACCTGGGCTGATATTGCAACCCATGCTACAACCTTGACAAATACTAGGGGCAAACTGCATATCCCACTTACGGTTATAACGTGATGAGTGAGTTTTGTCAGTAAAGACACCCGTTGGACAAATCTCAACTAAGTTACCTGAGAATTCGCTCTCTAATGTGCCATCTTCAACCCGTCCAAAGAACACGTTGTTATGTGCACCAAAGACACCCAGATCAGTGCCATCAGCATAATCTTTGTAGTAACGAACACAGCGGTAACAAGCAATACAGCGGTTCATTTCATGAGAAATAAACGGCCCTAACTCTTGATTTCTATGTGTACGCTTAGTAAAGCGATAGCGACGCATAGTATGACCTGTCATAACGGTCATATCTTGAAGGTGGCAGTTTCCCCCTTCTTCACAAACAGGACAATCGTGAGGATGGTTAGTCATATACCATTCAACAACGCTTTCGCGGAATTTTTTCGCTTCTTCGTCATCAATGGAGATAAACGTGCCATCAGCCGCAGGTGTCATACAAGACATTACCAAACGACCGCGGGTATCCTCAGCATTTTGATACTGCTTAACCGCACACTGGCGGCAAGCGCCAACGCTTCCCAGCGCTGGGTGCCAGCAAAAATAAGGAATATCTAAGCCTAAATTAAGACAGGCTTCTAACAGGTTATCAGCCCCGTTAACTTCATATTCTTTGCCGTCTACATGAATCGTAGCCATAGTCAGCATGCTTCCCAAAGGCCTGCATTGCAGGCGTTAAACCTAGAATGTATCGTGAAAAACTACCAGCGGCTTTTCAGCAAGTTAGGCTGAATACCACGGATAAGATTGGCATTGGTATAGTCTTCTTGAATAATGCCAGCCTCAAATTCTTCACGGAAATATTTGATTGCGCTTTGTAAAGGCTCTACTGCCCCTGGTGCGTGAGCACAGAATGTGTGCCCTGGGCTTAAAGAGCGGCAGAGGTGCTCAAGAGTCTCAATATCACCAGGACGACCTTGACCTTTTTCTATCGCGCGTAAGATTTCGACACTCCATGGCAAGCCATCACGACAAGGTGTACACCAGCCACAAGATTCACGCGCAAAGAACTCTTCCAAGTTACGGGTTAATGAAACCATGTTAATTTCATTATCTACCGCCATCGCCAACGCAGTACCTAAACGGCTACCAGCTTTGGCGATCGTGCCAAAATCCATAGGGAGATCGAGATGATCTTCTGTTAAGAAATCCGTTCCTGCACCACCGGGTTGCCAAGCTTTTAATTTCAGTCCATCACGCATCCCCCCCGCATAATCTTCTAAGATTTCACGAGCTGTAGTACCAAAAGGTAATTCCCATAAGCCTGGATATTTCACGCGACCAGAGAATCCCATTAATTTAGTACCTGCATCTGGACTTTTACCGGCGCTTAAACCGATATACCAATCTTTGCCATGCTCAATAATCGCGGGTACGTTACACAGCGTTTCAACGTTATTCACGCAGGTAGGTTTTCCCCAAGCACCGGAGGTTGCTGGGAATGGCGGTTTCGAGCGAGGGTTAGCACGACGACCTTCCAGTGAGTTGATCAGTGCTGTTTCTTCACCACAGATATAACGACCTGCTCCTGTGTGAACAAATAGCTCAAAATCGATACCAGAGCCGAAGATATTTTTGCCTAAAAAACCCGCTGCTTTGGCTTCTTCAATAGCATGACGCAGGTGCTTAGCCGCTTCAATATATTCACCACGTAGGAAAATATAACCACGATAAGCTTTCAGTGCATGCGCACCGATAATCATCCCTTCGATTAACAGATGTGGCAATTCTTCCATTAACAGGCGGTCTTTATAGGTTCCCGGCTCCATTTCATCTGCATTACAAAGGATGTAACGGATATTCATACTTTCATCTTTTGGCATCAGACTCCATTTCAAGCCTGTTGAGAATCCAGCACCACCACGTCCTTTTAAGCCTGCATCTTTAACTTCAGAGGTCACCTCATCAGGTGCCATGCTTTTTAATGCTTTTTCTGCCGCTTTATAACCGTTTTTTGCACGGTATTCATCCAGCCATACTGGCTGACGATCATCACGTAAGCGCCACGTTAGCGGATGCGTTTCTGCGCTACGAATAATCGGTTTTGCTCCTGAAATTGCTGTCATGGATACTGCTCCAGTAACGTTTCAATCTCTTCAGGTTTAACAAAACTGTGAGTATCGTCATCTACCATCATAGTAGGACCTTTGTCACAGTTACCTAAACAACAGGTTGGCAGTAAGGTAAAACGACCATCTGGTGTTGTTTGGCCAGGAAGGATATTGAGGTGCTTCTCAATAGCTGCCTGAATGCCTTGATAACCTGTAATATGGCAAACCACACTGTCACAAAAACGAATAATGTGACGGCCGACGGGTTGGCGGAAAATTTGACTATAAAAGGTTGCTACCCCTTCTACATCGCTAGCCGGTATACCAAGCACATCTGCAATAGCATAGATAGCACCGTCTTCAACCCAACCTCGATTTTTTTGCACTATTTTCAGCGCTTCAATCGATGCAGCACGGGGATCTTCATAGTGATGTTTTTCTTGTTCAATTTCAGCACGCTCTTCTTGCGTTAAAACAAACGTGTTTTTCTTTGAATAAGTTACATCAACGATTTCAATCTTCGCGGCATCCTCTTTATGGTTTAATTCATTTTGCATGATTAACGATCCACATCCGACATTACAAAATCGATACTTCCCAGATAGACAATCAAGTCAGAAACCAGACTACCGCGGATAACCGCTGGGATTTGTTGCAGGTGAGCAAAACTTGGCGTACGAATACGCGTACGATAGCTCATCGTGCTGCCATCACTGGTTAAATAATAGCTGTTGATCCCTTTAGTGGCTTCCACCATCTGGAATGATTCATTCGCAGGCATAACAGGGCCCCATGAAACCTGTAAGAAGTGGTTAATCATGGTTTCAATATGCTGTAATGTGCGCTCTTTTGGTGGCGGAGTCGTCAGTGGATGGTCGGCTTTAAATGGCCCTGCTGGCATATTTTTATAACACTGCTCGAGAATACGTAAGCTTTGACGTAATTCTTCGACTTTCAGCATGACACGATCGTAACAGTCACCATTGCTTGCCACTGGAATTTCAAACTCAAAGTTTTCATACCCTGAGTATGGACGCCATTTACGCACGTCAAACTCAACTCCTGTAGCACGAAGCCCGGCACCCGTTACCCCCCAATCTAACGCTTCTTTAGCGTTATAAGAGGCAACACCAATGGTACGGCCTTTTAAAATGCTGTTTTGCAAGGCGGCTTTAACGTAAGAATCAAGACGTTTTGGCATCCAATCTAAGAATTCACGTAGTAAGCGTTCCCACCCTTTTGGTAAATCGTGGGCAACACCACCGATACGGAACCATGCCGGATGCATACGGAAACCGGTGATTGCTTCCACAATATCGTAAACTTTTTGACGATCAGTAAAGGCAAAGAATACCGGTGTCATCGCACCAACATCTTGGATAAAGGTACTGATATACAGTAAATGGCTATTAATACGAAATAGCTCAGACAGCATGACACGAATGACTTTAACGCGCTCAGGTACTTCTATACCGGCAAGCTTTTCCACCGCCAGTACATAAGGCATTTCGTTAACACAACCACCAAGGTATTCAATTCGGTCGGTATAAGGAATATAACTATGCCATGATTGACGCTCGCCCATTTTCTCTGCACCACGATGGTGATAACCAACATCAGGTACACAGTTGACGATTTCTTCGCCATCAAGTTGCAAAATAATACGGAATGCACCGTGAGAAGATGGGTGATTAGGGCCGAGGTTTAAGAACATAAAGTCCTCATTCTCAGTACCGCGTTTCATTCCCCACTCTTCTGGTTTAAAGGTCAGTGATTCCATTTCCAGATCCTCTTTCTGCTTAGTCAGCACATAAGGATCAAATTCTGTCGCACGAGCGGGATAATCTTTACGCAGTGGATGACCTTCCCAATTCGGCAACATCATAATACGGCGTAGATTAGGGTGTCCGTTAAAGACGATCCCAAACATATCCCACACTTCACGCTCATACCAATTCGAGTTCGGAAAGATAGAAGTGAGAGTCGGTAGATTAAGATCTTTTTCACTTAATGCGACTTTCAGCATGATATCTTTATTACGATCGAGTGATATCAGATGATAGAAAACGGAAAAATCAGCTGCCGGCAAGCCTTGACGATGCGTGCGTACACGCTCATCAACGCCATGCAAGTCGTACAGCATGACATATGGTTTTGGTAAAGATTTGAGGTATTGCATAACCTCAATAAGTTGTTCCCGCTTAACCCATACCACTGGCATGCCGGTACGAGTCGGCTGGAATGTAAACGCATCTGGCCCAAATTTCTGACGCAGTTCGTTAACCACCTGATCATCAATATGATCGCTGGTTTCCCACGCTGGCCGTGCGCTATTTTGCGCTATCTGATCGGTCATTTCTATTCACCACAACTTTGATCAGGGTTACTATGATCGCAACACATTGCTCTGGTTACGTCTTAGGCAAAAGCCTTTAAATTTCGTCTGGAGTACGCAGATTTTTTACTGCGATCCGCTCACCGTGTTTTCTTTCTCGTTCTGACTGCATATTGGCACGGTAAACGCCTTGGTCGCCCACCACCCAAGATAATGGGCGACGTTCTTTACCAATGGACTCTTGTAATAACATCAATGCTTGCATATAAGCTTCTGGACGAGGTGGGCATCCTGGGATATACACATCAACAGGAATGAATTTATCAACACCTTGCACTACCGAATAGATGTCATACATACCACCAGAGTTAGCGCAAGCTCCCATGGAAATAACCCACTTAGGCTCTAACATCTGATCGTATAAACGCTGAATAACGGGCGCCATCTTTGTAAAGCAGGTTCCTGCAACCACCATAAAGTCAGCTTGACGAGGGGAAGCACGTAATACTTCAGAACCAAAACGCGCTACGTCATGGACCGCAGTAAATGACGTCACCATTTCAACGTAACAACAGGAAAGACCAAAATTATATGGCCATAAAGAGTTTTTTCTGCCCCAGTTCACAACGTCATGTAACGCATGTTCCAGTTTTCCCATATACACGCTGCGATGAACGTGAGCATCTAACGGGTCACTGACAATTTCCTGTGATTGCAGGGGATAACGGTCATTCTCACCGTTCGGATCTATGCGGGTGAGCGTATAATCCATTTTTAATGCCTCGCTTATTACTGCTGCGGATGTTTGCCGCTGGTTAATCTGACATGGCTTTTACCCGCGGTTTCACGGCGAGAGCGAACTGGTGTCCAATTTAATGCACCAATACGAACCAAATAGAATAATCCAGCTAATAAAATTGCGATAAAGACAGCTGCTTCAATAAAGCCTAACCAGCCCACTTCACGTACGGAAACGGCCCAAGCATAAAGAAACAGTGCTTCAACATCGAAAATTACGAAAAACATGGCAACTAAATAGAATTTAGCTGACATGCGCAGACGAGCGCTGCCAACGGAATCAAGGCCAGATTCATAAGGAACATGTTTAGCCCTTGCTTGTGCACGGCCGCCTAAATAGCGGGCACCCAGCAACATGAGCGAACATAACCCCAATGCGCCTATTAAGAAGACAGCAAATGCCCAATAGTGGGCGATAACTTCGGTGGTCGTAGACATACTCATTGCTTACTCATCAAAGGTGGTGTCAATTAACCAACTCTTATCCGGCGGTTTACACCACATTTATTAATACGAAAAAAAAGGTAAAACAACAGACTTGCTAATTAAATAAATGATAACAATCTATTTAAACCTTTCTTCTTTTAAGGAAAACATTGTGATAACTCACTCAGTTTTCCGTCGCTTCTTAACAAATTTAACACTCATTTTTAACACCCAATTACTGGTCAATGCTAAAACGTGTCAGTCAACCTACAAATTTTCTGCTAACACGCTTAGTCTAACCGATAATTCGATTTTACTACACCAGTATCTCAGGAAAAACCTGACTCTATATAGGCAAATGTGCCTTATTTTTTTGATCAAACTCACAAAATAGTCGAAAAAATACATAATCAGTTTAAATTTTATCCAAATTTTAACAAATTAACTTTCCAATAATGTGGAGAAGGTCAAATATCCGTTTTCATTTGACTATTTATTCCCTGAAAACCTAGACAAACCTTTTATTTGTTAACAATTTCTACAAGCGTGTAACCCATCACAACAGCATACAATTTTTTAACAAAGCGATTGAGCGGGAAAAGAGAGATGGATCACACTGTGATATACATTAATCTCTATAAATATTAAACCAATGTGACTATTTAAAAATAAAGCATAAAAAAACGGAAACAAATGCGTTTATAGCACCTGTTTCCGTTGATTGTGATATATCACTTTATTGTTTCGTTTGACTATTTTTAACCGTTAATATGGGTTATCCAAATAATCATGATAACAATATCACTCTGCGCCTTACTCTAAATCTAAAGAATGCGCTTCTTCAACTGAAGTGACAGTATAAGGCGTTTTCTTATTTTCGATGGCATTGAATACCGTTAATACAGCTTCGTTTTGCTCATCAAAATTACGATATAACCAGTACTGAGTCTCAGGCAAACGAGGTAACCCTTCGCTTTCGCCTAATATACGTAAATCAGCATTTTGCATTTCTAATGGACGAGCTGTGATCCCCACTTCGGCATTTACAGCAGCACGAACGGCAGATAAAGAAGCCGCTTCATACGCAATACGCCATTGAATACCTGCGTCATCTAGTGTATTTGTCGCCAACTGACGGAATGGGTTAGTTTCGTCCATGACTACTAAAGGAATAGGCTCATTCATTTGTAATTGGAAATCAGGGGCACAATGCCACAAAACAGGTGCTGTACGTAACGCTGTGCGTGGATGATGTCCAATACGTGCAGTGGTTAATGCTAAGTCGATTTCGTGGTTATCAAGCATAGTCTCAATAAATTGAGAACGCTTAATACGCACATCAACCGCTAAACGTGGATATACTGATGCGATACGATTTAACAAAAATGGTAATAGTGTATCGACGGAGTCATCAGATGCACCAATACGTAACTCACCTTCAGCATCGCTATATGTTAATGAAGCAGTTGCATCATCATTAGCACGGAGAATTTGACGTGCATAGCCTAATAATTGTAAGCCATGCTCTGTTAACAGTTTATTACGACCATGACGGGCAAAGAGTTCTCTGCCGACTAATTGCTCTAAACGTTGCATCTGCTGACTGACTGCAGATTGAGTTCGACATACAACGGCCGCAGCGGCTGCAAAAGTATTCAAATCTGCTACAGCAACAAACGTTCTAAGCAGATCGAGGTCGAGATTCATTATCGGACGATTTGCATTAATCATTGTTTATTCTTCACTTATTTTTGATTTTTAAATTACATATACCTGGTGTTTTTTATCAAAAGTCTAAATTGGACTTCCGATTCAGACAGTACCTTACTCTGAAAAAGAGAGCAAAGACATACTGAATACTTTACATTTGTTTGTTGTCGTTTACACCTCCTAGTTCGCAAGCAACTGCATTTTTTTGTAACAAATTAAATTTTATTATCATTCTAAGGATCTACAAGAAAGAACTGTATACCATCATTACAAGTTAGATGTAGATCATACAATGCTCTCTAGGAATACATAAATTTTAACATTTTTAAAATAATTTAAATTACCTTAACTGTGTATGCTATTTTAAGTATCCACCCTTATAAAATATATTTAAGATTTCAATTTAATTTATATAAAAACTATTTGATTGATATGAATAAAAATAGATTTAACCATATTATTTGAAAATTTAATATATTAAGTAAGATAATACAAATCCGATAAAATTATTCAATAATTGATTATGCAACATCTTATCAACTTCCCTCTCACATCTAGTTATTGTTAAAAAACGCACTAAAAACCCTCTATTCACCAGCATAATATTTTTGATTTTCATTCAAAATAAGAACATATAACCAGATTAAGTGATACTTTCAGTCATCAAAATAAGTTCTTTAGAATAAACTGACCTTTTACACCAAAAATTATCTAGCATCTTCAAAAGTTTGTAGTGTAAGAGTAGAGTGATAGAACAGTTAATTTGCTGGGACAGCCTTTTCATTTATATCTTCCCGAGATGTGTATGAGAAATATAAATGTCGCTATGTAGATAAAGTCATACCCGATTAGGTAAACGTGCTATGAATCAAATAAAAAAATCAAGTAAACTCGACCATGTTTGTTATGACATTCGAGGACCGGTTTTGCAAGAAGCAAAACGTCTGGAAGAAGAAGGTAATAAAGTATTAAAACTCAATATTGGTAACCCAGCACCTTTCGGTTTTGAAGCGCCAGATGAAATCTTAGTAGATGTTATTCGTAACCTACCTAGCTCTCAAGGCTATAGCGACTCTAAAGGGCTTTTTTCAGCACGTAAAGCCATCATGCAACATTACCAAGCCCGTGATATGCGTGATGTAACTGTTGAAGATATCTATATTGGTAACGGTGTTTCAGAGCTTATCGTACAAGCTATGCAAGCATTATTAAATGATGGCGATGAAATGCTAGTTCCAGCGCCTGATTACCCATTATGGACCGCAGCAGTTTCTCTTTCTGGGGGTAATGCTGTTCATTACATGTGTGATGAGCAACAAGGTTGGTTTCCTGATTTAGATGATATCCGTCGTAAAATCTCCCCCAGAACGCGCGGTATTGTGATTATAAACCCTAACAATCCAACCGGCGCGGTATATAGCAAAGAGATTTTGCTGGAAATTGTTGAAATTGCCCGTCAACACAATTTGATTATTTTTGCCGACGAAATTTATGACAAAATTCTTTATGATGATGCCCAACATCACTCTATTGCCGCAATGGCACCTGATTTATTAACCGTTACCTTTAACGGTTTATCGAAAACCTATCGTGTTGCAGGATTCCGCCAAGGTTGGATGGTACTTAATGGCCCGAAAAAACAAGCAAAAGGCTATATTGAAGGCTTAAATATGCTGGCATCTATGCGCTTATGTGCCAACGTGCCGATGCAACACGCGATCCAAACGGCATTGGGTGGCTATCAAAGTATCAGTGAATTTATTCTACCCGGAGGCCGTTTATACGAGCAACGCAACCGCGCATGGGAGCTTATCAATCAAATTCCAGGGGTTTCTTGCGTTAAACCAATGGGAGCGCTGTATATGTTCCCTAAAATAGACTTAAATCGTTATAGTATTAAAGATGACCAAAAAATGATCCTCGATTTACTATTACAAGAAAAAGTCTTATTAGTGCAAGGTACTGCATTTAACTGGCCTCACCCTGATCATTTCCGTATTGTGACACTCCCTCGTGAGAATGATTTAGAGATGGCGATTCAAAAATTTGGTCGTTTTATTGTCGGCTACCATCAATAGTTATTAATAAAGATAAAACGCAATATCACTGAGGTTATATTGCGTTTTTTTATTTTCTTACTGATCACCGTTTACATCTAGTGTCTATCCACTCACAATAATCTCTTCAATCACGCTATTGGGAGATATTATGAGTTACTTTTTTGCCCACCTTTCTCGTTTAAAGCTAATTACACGCTGGCCTCTGATGCGTAATATTCGCCAAGAAAATGTCTCTGAGCATAGTTTACAAGTGGCTTTTGTTGCCCATGCATTAGCGGTGATTAAAAATCGTAAATTTGATGGCAATGTCAACGCCGAGCGTATTGCACTACAAGCAATGTATCATGATGCCAGTGAGGTTATCACCGGTGATATGCCAACTCCTATTAAATACCACAATCCACAAATTGCTCATGAATATAAAAAAATAGAAAAATATGCTCAGCAAAAATTGATTGAAATGTTACCCGAAGAGTTACAAGAAGATTTTCGCCCTCTTATCGATGAGCAATTACATAGTGAGGAAGAAACTTTTATTGTCAAACAAGCTGATAGTTTATGTGCCTATTTAAAATGCCTTGAAGAGTTAGCTGCGGGTAATAGCGAATTTAATTTGGCCAAAAATCGTTTAGAAAAAACGTTAGCAGAAAGACATAGCCCTGAGATGGACTATTTTATGAAAGTATTTGTACCAGGCTTTAGTTTATCGCTAGATGAGATCAGTGAGTAAGTCGCAAAAACGCCGTTTATAATAAATGAAACTAAACGGCGTTTTTGCAAAAGATAACCGATTAAAATGGGAATAATAGCGGTATTAAGAAAACGCTAATCAACATCACAATGATGGTAAAAGGCACCCCTATTTTAATAAAATCAGCAAATTTATAACCACCAGGCTCAAGGATCAGGGTATTAACCGGGGATGATACAGGTGTCATAAACGCCGCCGATGCAGCAACACCAATAACCATTGCAAAAGGTAACGGAGAGACATTCATTTGATGGGCCGCTGCTATTGCAATCGGTGCCATTAACACCGCCGTTGCCGTATTAGAGATAAATAAACCAATAGTGGCACAAAGTACAAATAAACAGACTAACATAACCTGTGGCCCAGCATTCCCTGCTACATCCATAAGTCCATTAACGATAAGCTCGATACCCCCAGTTTTTTGCAATGCAGCCGCAAAAGGCATCATCCCGACAATCAAGATAATACTTGGCCAATGAATAGAACGATAAGCGCTTTCCATATCTATACAGCGAAATTTTCCCATCAATAAGCAAGCAATTAACGCGGCAATAAAGTTAGGTACTTCATTGGTCACCATTAATGCAACCATTAATGCTAATGAAAAAAGTGCATGTGGTGCTTGCGATGAGGCCGGTGCAACAGTATCAATTTCAGCCGCTAAATTTAATACAATAAAATTACGCGGTTTTGTCGAAAGTATACGAATTAATTTCCAATCACCAATAACCAGTAACACATCTCCCAGACGTAATGGCTCATCAACAATTTTCCCCGGTAAAGCACTCCCTTCACGGCGAATAGCCACAACGTTTAGCCCATAACGTGTACGGAATTTGATTTCTCTTAATGATTTTCCTAATAATTCTGAGTCAGGGTTCATAGAGACTTCCGCTAATCCCACATCACGAGATTGCTCAGAAAAATACTCTCCACGTAACACCATCGGCTCTAACATTTGTTCACGGCAGAACTCTCGTAAATCTACCTCACTTGCTGACATATCCACTAATAGGACATCTCGCTCTCTTAATTCAGTGCCTCCGGTCGCACTGACCATGACACGCCGAAAACGCCTCCAGCGTTCAATACCGACAACGTTTGCTCCATAGCGAGAGCGTAAATGTAATTCATCTAGAGAGTGACCTATCAGTGGTGAGCCTTTACGTATGGCTAAGCGACGTGCACGCCCTGCTAATTGGTAATCACGGATAAGATCACGAAAAGTACGACGATAAACCTCTTTTTGCTTACCCCCTTCACTTGAACCTAACCAACGACGTACCACCAGCATATATAACACACCCGCAACTAATACAGCGATCCCTATTGGGGTAATAGAGAAAAACTGAAAACTGGGTAGCCCTTCCCTAACTAATTCACTATTAACCACCATATTAGGCGGTGTCGCAACTAGGGTCATTAAACCACTAATTAACCCCGCAAAGCCAAGAGGCATCATTAATCGACTAGGAGAAGTTTTCATCCGTGCCGCCACACTGAGCACCACAGGAATAAAAATAGCCACCACCCCTGTCGAGCTCATAAAAGCCCCTAAACTTGCAACACAGATCATTAATAGCACCAGCATTTTTACTTCGCTACTACCCGCAACTCGTACTAGCCAATCTCCCATTTGATATGCCACACCTGTTCTTACTAATCCTTCCCCAATAACAAAAAGGGCCGCAATCAGTAATACGTTCGGATCGCTAAATCCTACCGTGGCTTCATTTAATGAGAGTGTGCCGCTAAGAACAAACGCGACGATGACAAGTAAAGCGACCACATCCATGCGGATTTTGTTGGTCGTAAAAAGGACAATAGCTATCAATAGCAGGCTTAAAACCCATAATAATTCGCTATTCAAAATGGCCTCGATCAGCAATAAGTGAAAACAGATTAATACGTCAATTCACTGCATTGATAAGTAGACCATTTTTACCAATATAAATCTCGTTATATGATCAAATAAATGATTAACATTTATGCTTAATAACGACTTGCTGATTTTCTTTGTCAATTTGTAAATCATTTAATGAATCAATGATTAAATCAATTTCATTACGACGAGGAAGGGAAATCGGAGCATGTACGGCAATAACCTGACACCCGGCATCTAAACCAGAATAAATACCTGCAGCAGCATCTTCAAAAACCACACACTCTTTGGGAGCTAAGCCTAATTTTTTTGCCCCTAAAAGATAAGGCTCAGGGTTGGGTTTCCCTTGAGTGATACATTCTGCCGTCACCCAATGTTTAGGCTCAGGAATACCAGTAACTGACTGACGAGTAGAGGCAATTGGTACTGTGCCTGAGGTGACAATTGCCCAAGGGATCGCTAAGTCGTTTAAGCGATTAATGAGTTCGATAGCCCCCGGAAGAGGGGCTAATCCTTCTGTTTGTGTCGCTTCTAACTTTTCTAGCCAACGAAAAGTCTCTTCAATCTGTGCTTGCGTGGCATTAGGCATAAAATGACGAATCGACTCAATGGCCGGCTTTCCATGGATATAGTTATTAATTTCTTGTGTTGATACCCCTACTCGCTCACCAAATAGTGCCCAACAGTATTCAACAACAGGCAATGAATCCACTAATGTACCATCTAAATCAAAAAGAAAGCCTTTACAGGTGATTGTCATATTTTATGCCTACCTTATCGTGATGCGTTAATAATTACGCATTCAGTATTTGTTGGATCTCAACACTGCTTAGGTGATATTGACGTGGACAGGCTAACCAAACAGCCAGCATTCTTTGGTATTTCTCCCACATAGGCGTTTGAGAGTTAAAACCATGACTACCACTATCAAAATGCGTATATCGCCCTTCAGTATTGACCATAAAGCGTACATAGCTAAGATAACGAGATTCTGTTGCTGCATCAAAGCCCATAAATGCCACTCGACGAGCATCCGGCATTTCTGGTGATTTTAAATTTTCTCGAGAAACTTGCAATGCATGGTACATTTCCATGATGTTAATAATGGTTCGGCAGGTCTCTTCTGACATCTCATCAAAATCGCGGTCTAATTCACGTAATTGTAATCCATAACCACGTTCAATAATTGTCTGATAGCGACGATAACGTTCAGCGTTATCAGGATCCATCATAGTCATCATTTTATATTGATTAGAGAGGATCAAGCGTTGTGCGTGTGTCATTTCCATCATTAATTCTCCAAAGAAATTATTGGAGAGAGCATGGCATTAATCAAAACACTTGAGTAGTGCTAACAACACGTTTTTTGATCTAAACAGGGGTAATTTTAATCCATTAAATAACCCATGAAGAGGGTAGAACAAATGTTCTACACATCATCAAGAAAAGAGCGATCAAGTTGCTTAAAAGCACGTTTAAGCAAATGCGCTAATGAGAGATAGGTTGGCGTCTTTTCTACTGGGGCTAATGCAATACCCGCTTGCTCAAATTTTTCACGAATTTCATAAAACCAATTGAGTAACACAGCGGGTAATGGCGTTGCAGCGCGTTTTCCTAACCACCATAATCCTTGCATTGGCAGGCTACAGGCAAAAAGTGCAGTAGTGATCGCCGGCCCCAAATCGCCACCTAATGCAATTTGCCAGGTTAATGTAAAAATAGCGATAGGAGGCATATAACGTATGCCAAAACGCGTTGCTTTTATCATTCTATTTTCAGGAAAAACTGGGGCTAATTGCTTCTCAACCGGCCAGGTTTTTAGATACTCGTTCCCTAGGCGTAACTTTTTAAAGAAACCTGGGGGAGTCACTGTCGGTTCGTTCATAATGACCTCAATCAATTTTTTCTATAACTTTTAAAAAACATCTATAAAGAATAAAAATCTTTTAGTAGAATTAAGTATATTTTGTCTTTGTTGCCTTTACTCTGTATCCTGTGCTCATTCTAAAGGTTTGTGGCAATAAAGCGCTATATTTTGTTTGCCGGCGTGATTTTCAACCCTTTTCGCCGATTTTCGGGCAAAAATTTTGGGGTGAATAAAAATCGTCCAATTGATGATTGGCAACTATAATTAGCATCAAGTTTTTTACCCTAAGCATGATGCGTATCATTAATGTCATCATAGTAATGCGATAGGCTTTTATGAGTGACGTTTTATTAACCATCGTCTTTATAATATAAAAGACACTACGACAACAAGATAAATAGGTAATTCCATGTCAAGTAAGCTGGTGCTGGTACTGAACTGCGGTAGTTCTTCTCTTAAGTTTGCAATTATTAACCCAGAAAATGGTGAAGAATTCCTTTCAGGCTTGGCTGAGTGCTTCAACCTTCCTGAAGCCCGCCTGAAGTGGAAAATGGATGGTCAGAAACATGAAGCGGCTTTAGGCGCTGGTGCTGCCCACAGCGAAGCATTAAACTTTATTGTTAATACTATTCTGGCTGAAAAACCAGAACTTTCACAACAAATCGCAGCAATTGGTCATCGTATTGTTCACGGTGGCGAGAAATTTACTAAATCTGTCGTCATTACTGACGAAGTCATCAAAGGTATTGAGGCGGCTATTCCATTTGCCCCATTACATAACCCAGCTCACCTTATTGGTATTGAAGAAGCGCGTAAAGCCTTCCCTCATTTAATTAATAAAATGGTGGCAGTATTTGACACTGCATTCCACCAAACAATGCCAGAAGAAGCTTATCTGTATGCTCTGCCATACAGCTTATATAAAGATCACAGCATCCGCCGTTACGGTGCTCACGGAACTAGCCATTTCTTTGTTTCCCGTGAAGCAGCTAAAATGTTAAATAAACCTGTTGATGAACTGAACGTAATCACTTGCCATTTAGGTAATGGTGGTTCTGTTTCTGCTATTGTTAACGGTAAATGTGTTGATACTTCTATGGGTTTAACACCATTAGAAGGTTTAGTCATGGGTACTCGTAGTGGTGATATCGATCCTGCTATCGTGTTCCATTTACATGATACTTTAGGTATGAGCGTTGAAGATATTAATAAACTGCTCACTAAAGAATCTGGTTTATTAGGTTTAACGGAAGTTACTAGTGACTGCCGTTATGTTGAAGATAACTACGAAACAAAAGCTGATGCTAAACGTGCAATGGACGTTTACTGCCATCGCTTAGCGAAATACATCGGTTCTTATTGTGCACTGATGGAAGGTCGTTTAGATGCCATTATCTTCACTGGTGGTATCGGTGAAAATGCAGCAATGGTTCGTGAATTATCACTGAAAAAACTCGCTCTATTAGGTTTTGAAGTTGATCATCAGCGTAACTTAGATGCACGTTTCGGTAAATCAGGCACCATCACTACCGATAACAGCCGTCTTGCTGTTGTTATCCCAACTAACGAAGAGTTAGTTATCGCTCAGGATGCTAGCCGCCTGACCGCTTAAGTTTTTTGATGTACTGCCAGTGTTATGCTGGCAGTACTGTTTCACATAACGAGCAACCGATATTTAAAGAGGTTTCCGTGTCCCGTACAATTATGCTAGTCCCAACTGATACACGCGTAGGTTTAACCAGCGTCAGCTTGGGGGTAATCCGTTCTATGGAACAAAAAGGCGTTCGCCTTAGTGTATTCAAACCTATCGCACAGCCTCGTGTTAAAGGCGCATTAGATCAAACCACTGCGATTATCCGCTCTCACTCCACAATTCAATCCGCAGAACCTTTAAATATGGATTACGTTGAGTCATTACTCAGCTCCAATAAAAAAGATGTTCTGATGGAAGAAATTGTTGCTAGATATCACGAAAATACTGCTGATGCAGAAGTTGTACTGATTGAAGGCTTAGTGCCAATGCGTAAGCATCCTTTTGCACAATCTTTAAACTATGAGATTGCCAAAACATTAGGTGCTGAAATTGTTTTCGTTACTGCATTAGGCAACAACACCGCTGAGCAGTTAAAAGAGCGCATTGAATTTGCTCGTGCTGAATTTGGTGGTGTAAAAAATCAAAATATCACAGGTGTGATTGTTAATAAATTAAATGCCCCTGTGGATGATCAAGGTCGTACTCGCCCTGATTTATCAGAAATTTTTGATGACTCAAGCAAAGCGATTATCTCTAATATCGATTTAAATACCATCGAAAAAAATAGCCCACTTCCTTTATTGGGTTGCATTCCATGGAACTTCGATTTAATCGCTACTCGTGCTACAGATATGGCAAAACACTTAAATGCGACTATCGTCAATAAAGGTGATATTGAAACTCGTCGTATTAAGTCTGTGACTTTCTGTGCTCGTAGTATTCCACATATGTTAGAGCATTTCCGCCCAGGTTCATTGCTTGTCACTTCTGCCGATCGCCCAGATGTGTTAGTTTCAGCATGTCTTGCTGCAATGAATGGCGTTGAAATCGGTGCTATCTTACTCACAGGTGGTTACCAAATCGATGCACCAATTAAACAATTGTGTGAGCGTGCATTTGAAACTGGTTTACCTATCTTTATGGTTAATTCAAACACTTGGCAGACTTCATTAAATCTGCAAAGCTTTAGCTTAGAAGTGCCAGCAGATGACCATGAGCGTATCGAAAAAATTCAGAACTATGTTGCTCAACATATCAATAACCAATGGATTGATTCACTGACAGCAAACTCTGAACGTCCTAATCGTTTATCACCACCAGCATTCCGTTATCAATTAACGGAATTAGCTCGTAAGGCGAAAAAACGCATCGTATTACCTGAAGGTGATGAACCTCGTACCGTTAAAGCCGCGTCTATTTGTGCTGAACGTGGTATCGCAACCTGTGTACTGTTAGGTGATCCTGAAGAAATTCGTCGTGTTGCTGCAGCACAAGGTGTTGAATTAGGTACAGGTATTGAACTCGTCAATCCTAAAGAAGTACGTGAAATTTATGTACCTCGCTTAGTTGAACTGCGTAAAAACAAAGGTATGACAGAAGTTGTTGCTCGTGAACAGTTAGAAGATAACGTTGTTCTCGGTACCTTAATGTTAGAAAAAGGCGTCGTTGATGGTCTTGTTTCTGGCGCTGTTCATACAACCGCTAACACTATTCGCCCACCACTACAGTTAATTAAAACTGCACCCGGTAGCTCATTAGTGTCTTCTGTGTTCTTTATGCTATTACCAGAACAAGTCTATGTTTATGGTGACTGCGCAATTAACCCAGATCCAACCGCAGAACAACTGGCTGAAATCGCTATTCAATCTGCAGACTCAGCAAAAGCGTTTGGTATCGACCCACGCGTTGCGATGATCTCTTACTCTACAGGTAACTCAGGTGCTGGCAGTGACGTTGAAAAAGTGCGAGAAGCAACTCGTTTAGCACAAGAAAAACGTCCAGATCTGATTATTGATGGTCCTTTACAATATGATGCGGCTGTAATGGCTGACGTTGCTAAATCTAAAGCACCAAACTCACCTGTTGCGGGTAAAGCAACTGTGTTTATCTTCCCTGATCTAAACACCGGTAACACTACCTATAAAGCAGTACAACGTTCAGCAGACTTGGTTTCCATTGGACCAATGTTACAAGGTATGCGTAAACCTGTTAACGACCTTTCTCGTGGCGCGTTAGTCGATGATATCGTCTACACTGTTGCATTAACTGCAATTCAAGCAAGCCAACAAGAAAATGCCTAATTATTGAATTCACTTCAATAAATTATAAAAACGCCAGATTATCACTGGCGTTTTTTTATAATGGTTGATAAATCAAAGAACGCATTATAAACCCCATTTATAAAACAAAATAACTCATTGATTTAATAATCTTTTTAGCTTTATTTTAGCAAAATAAACAGAGACACACGGCTATTTTCTGT